>NYWC01000058.1 GCA_002684935.1 Gammaproteobacteria bacterium | reverse complement strand
AAAATAAAGGCATGAGCCTGTCGGGTGGCGAACGTCGCAGAACCGAGATAGCGAGAACCCTAGCCACCGACCCAAAGTTCATTTTACTGGACGAACCTTTTGCCGGCGTGGACCCCATTTCAGTAAGTGATATCAAGGGCATTATACAGCAGCTTAAGGACCGCGGGATTGGCATTTTACTCACTGATCATAACGTGCGTGAAACCCTCGACATTTGCGAGAAGGCATATATCGTCAGCGAAGGACAGCTAATCGCGGAGGGTGATGCCAAGACAATTCTTGGTCATGACAGAGTCAGGCAAGTTTATCTTGGCGAGCAGTTCCGCATTTAGTTGACGCTCAGAAAGGGTTGGGTATCTGCTCCCTGTTCGACCCGCCGCCGATCCACACAAGTCTCTGATCTAACGTAAGTAATTGCGTCGAAATTGAGCTAAATTCGATGCAAAACAGGCACGGTTTTTGCTACACTGATGAATATCGATACATTAACAAAGAATCAACAACTCAACCTATATTGATCGCCTTTTTAACGATACTCAGCAGTCCAACTCATGAAACTATCGCTACAGCTCAAGCTCGGTCAGCAGTTGACAATGACACCGCAGCTGCAGCAAGCGATACGACTGCTTCAGCTCTCCACGCTAGACCTGCAACAGGAAATTCATCAAGCCCTAGAATCCAACCCAATGCTGGAGCTGATTGAGAGCGCTGGTGAGGATGAAAACAATTCATCAAACTCAAGCAGTGATAACGAAATTTCCACTAATGAAAGCCCTACTAGAGACTCAGCCGACAACCAAAACGGCGATATTGCGAACGTCGAAGACAGCAATTGGCAAGAAGAGATTCCGCGAGACCTGACAGTAGACAGTAACTGGGACGACATCTACCCAAGCTCACCTGCTGCTAATCCAAATTACGATTCGGTTCAACTCGATTTTGAGTCTCGCAATTCGGCAGAGGAAACCCTCCAGGATCATTTGATGTGGCAGTTAAATCTGACTCCGATGTCTGAGTCTGATGAATCCATTGCCATGGCAATCATTGATGCTGTTGACGCAAATGGCATGCTGACNGTGGATCTGGAATCGCTGCACAGTGGNTTTGACCCGGAAATGGAAATTGAGCTTGATGAAATAGTCGCAGTTCTCCATCGCATCCAACAGTTTGACCCAATTGGCGTAGCCTATCNAAGTCTCTCAGAATGCCTGCTGATTCAACTGAATCAAATGGCACATCCCGATCGCCCCAAGCTCATCGAGAATGCGAANCTAATTATAAAAGATCATATTGATTTGCTTGGTCATCGCGATTACGCGCAGCTAATGCGCAAGACCAGAATCAAAGAGGCAGAGCTGGGCGAGACAATCGCGCTCATTGAAACGCTGGACCCAAGACCAGGCTCCAATATCGCACCACCNTCAACCACCTATATCATACCCGATGTTTTCGTTGCCAAGGACATTGAGTCTGGTAAATGGCAGGTGGAACTTAATCCTGAAACTNCCCCCAAAATTCGAATAAACAATAGCTATGCTTCCCTAGTAAAGCGCGCTGATACCAGTGATGACAACAGCTATCTACGAGACAACTTGCAAGAGGCGCGCTGGTTTCTCAAGAGTCTGCAAAGCCGTAATGACACAATGATGAAGGTGGCTACTCGAATTGTCGAACATCAAAAGGGTTTTCTTGAGTATGGCGAGGAAGCCATGAAGCCATTAGTGCTGCATGACATCGCTGAGGCGGTTAGCATGCATGAATCAACAATTTCCCGGGTCACGACGCAAAAGTATATGCACACGCCCCGCGGAATATTTGAACTAAAATATTTTTTCTCCAGTCATGTGTCTACCAAAGGTGGAGGCGAATGTTCATCTACCGCGATTCGCGCCATTATCAAGAAACTGATCGCTGCAGAGAATTCGCGCAAGCCGCTTAGCGACAGTAAAATAACGCAGCTGCTAGAAGAGAAAGGCATAAACGTAGCGCGACGCACCATCGCAAAGTACCGCGAATCTCTCTCTATACCGCCCTCCAACGAGAGAAAACGACTCGTTGGTTAAATCAATCATCCTCATTTACTAGCCCGAATAAATCAACCAGACTCATGCAACTCGAAGACATACTTTCCCCAGAGCGCTGCCATTGCCAGGTAAACTGGAGCAGCAAAAGACGAATACTGACAAACATCAGCGAGATTGTCGGCGATCAGTTCAGCTCTATTGAGCCTGAGCCGATCTACGATTCCTTGATGGCCAGAGAACAACTGGGTAGCACCGGGCTTGGCAAAGGCATAGCGATCCCCCACTGCCGCGTGGCCAGCTGCACTCGCATCATTGGCTCCTTAATCACTCTCGCCGAACCGGTTGACTACGATGCGATTGATGGACGGCCGGTGGACATCCTTTTTGTTTTAATTGTTCCAGAACAGAAATCTGATAACCACATCAGAACTCTCGCAAAACTGGCAGAGCTGTTCAACGACAATGATCTTTGTTTTACACTACGGCAAACCCGAAGCAATGAAGATCTCTATAATATTGCTATTACCTATTAACGCGATGGTAAATCCATATAATAAGTTACCGGCGGACCAAGATGAGGCTCACTATAATTAGCGGCAGATCTGGATCAGGAAAGAGTACCGTCCTCCACGTCCTCGAAGACAAGGGTTATTATTGTGTCGACAACCTGCCTGCCAGCCTTCTTCCGGCATTAGCCAAGCGGATTAGTACCGACGCCAGCGACCTGACGCAGGTTGCGGTGAGTGTGGATGCGAGAAACGTGTCGACTGACCTTGCGCAGGTGCCGCAGATAGTCGCCGAACTCAAGGAAAAAACCATTCCTACCGAAATTTTGTTTCTCGACGCAAATAGCCAGACCCTGTTAAAGCGGTTTAGCGAAAGCCGAAGGAAGCACCCCCTATCTTCCGAGTCAGTCGGACTGCGCGAGGCCATAGAGAAAGAGTCCGAGCTGCTAGAACCCATCTCCATTCTGGCAAATCTGACAATAGACACCAGCAACATGTCGCTGCAGGCATTGCGACAGACGGTCAAAGCGCGCATGCTGGAGGATCAGACTAACGCCATGGCGTTACTGTTCCAGTCTTTCGGGTTTAAAAACGGTGTACCTGTAGATGCCGACATCGTTTATGACGTGCGCTGTTTACCCAACCCATACTGGGATAGCTCCTTACGCGCCCTCACCGGCCTCGATGATGGCGTAAAAAAGTTTCTGAGCGATGAATCAGAGGTTTCAGAAATGTTGGAAGACATTAGCAATTACCTCGAAAAGTGGCTGCCGAAATTCGAAGCCAATAACCGCAGCTACATCACTGTGGCCGTAGGTTGTACCGGCGGACAACACCGCTCAGTTTATCTTTGCGAGCGGCTCGCCGAGTCATTTGCAGGCAAGATTTCTAATGTGCAAGTACGTCACAGGGAACTAGGTGCTTTGGATTTACCATGACTGAGATTCAAATCGAAATTATTAACAACGCTGGTCTTCACGCCCGCGCAGCATCCAAACTAGCCGAGTTATGTGCAAGCTTTGGCAGCGATATTCAGGTTGGACACGAGCAAATGGTTGATGGCAAAAGCATACTCTCCTTAATGATGCTCGCAGCAGTCAAGGGCACAATGCTAACCATCACGGCAAACGGCCCAGATGAAAAGCGAGCGATAGGAGCGATTTCGACCCTGATTAACAACCGATTCGATGAAGGGGAATAGTTTTATCTGACAGTGGCGTCCCCGACCAATTTACTACGCCAAACCTAAGCTGCTAACGAATCGGTTAGATAGCCCCAGCTTGGCTCTAACTAATAATTTTCTTACCCCATTATTAGCTGTAGAATTGCGCCAGCGCCTGAAGCTCCTGTGCTCGAACAGATACGATCTATTTCGCGCCCGCTGTAAAGCCGGAACACTTTAACCACCTATCCCACCAGCCGATGCGTGGAACAAGAAGTAAAGCATGCCCCACAGCAAGGAATCACAGTTTCAAAAAGATCATGTACTTGAGTTAAGTCAGGCCATACATAGCGGTTCCCTGTACCAAGTTCGGCAGATGATCAAAACGCTGCCGACTGCGGGAATTGCTCACCTCTTAGAATCATCGCCCCCCAGAACTCGCAGCGTCCTCTGGCAGCTGGTCGATAAAGATGCCGAAGGAGAGGTGATCCAGTACCTCAATGAGGACTTACAGAATGAAATCCTCAGTGATCTCAATGCGGAAGAGGTAGCAGAATTAACAGAAGGTCTGGAAGACGATGATCTTGCCGACATTCTCCAGCAGCTGCCGCAACAGCTGGCAACGGAAGTGCTGCAGGCAATGGNNCTGCAGGACCGGCAGCGGGTGGAGACAATCCTGTCTTACGATGAGGATACCGCCGGCGGCCTGATGAACACTGACACCATTACGGTGCGNCGCAATCACACCGTAGAGCTTGTGCTACGCTATCTTCGCCGTCACGATTCGATACCCGAAATGACCGACAATCTTCTNGTAGTNAATCGCAATGATGAGTTCCTTGGTATTTTACCGCTGCGCGAAGTATTGGTGTCTGATCCCAATATNTCAGTCCGCGAGGTCATGCACGAAGACGTTGAAGCAATTCCNGTAAACCTGGAAGCTACCCAGGTCGCTCATCTATTCGAACAGCATGATTGGGTCTCAGCTCCGGTTATTGATAGCGAAGGCAAGCTGCTTGGCCGAATCACGATTGATGATGTGGTAGACGTGATTCGCGACAGCACAGAACACTCACTAATGAGTATGGCCGGCCTGGATGAAGGGGACGACACCTTCGCACCAATAGTCAAGACCGCTCGCCGCCGCGCCTTATGGCTGGGTGTAAACCTTTGTACCGCTATTTTGGCTTCACTGGTGATCTACCTTTTTCAGGACACACTGGACCAGGTAGTCTATCTGGCAGTACTGATGCCTATTGTGGCCAATATGGGTGGAGTTTCTGGCACCCAAACTCTNACTCTCGTCATACGCGAACTCGCCTTGGGGCATATCAGCTCCTCCAATAGTCGATGGTTACTGAGAAGGGAGTTAGGAGTAGCTGGTTTGAATGGATTGCTGTGGGCAGTGGTTATTTCGGTGGTAGCATTTCTCTGGTACCAGGATCTTCGACTGAGTTATATCATCGCAGCCGCCATGATGATTAACCTGGTCACTGCGGCACTCGCCGGCGCTTACTTGCCGCTGTTTTTGAAGCGTGTAAATATTGATCCTGCGCTGGCGGGATCAGTAGCACTCACCACAGTCACAGATTCCATTGGTTTCTTTGCATTTCTTGGGCTGGCACAGACATTCTATTTGTAAATATGTCAGAACACGAGTTGGATGAAGANCAGTTACCAAGTAAATCGCAGCGCAAGCGAGAGGCGCATTGGCAGCAGGCCATGGGAGAGCANCTCACCCAACTTAAACCCGCACAGCTGCAATCGCTTGAGTTGTCAGAACCGCTTCTGCAAGGCATAGCCGAGTACCAGAGACTCCCTAATAGCCATGGTGCTCGCCGCCGGCAGCTCCAGTACCTCGGCAAGCTGATGCGCCACGTTGATATTGAAGCTCTGGCTGCCAAGCTCAGTAAATTGGAATCCCCGCAAGCCGAGCCACAGCACTCTGATCTGGCAGCAATGTGGAACGAAAAAATTCAGGCGGAGGGTAACGCGGCTATCCAATCACTGCTGGAGACACAACCGCAACTGGACCGGCAAAAACTGCGACANCTCTACCGAAAGCTGCTCAAAGCAGAGGATCAAAAAGACCGTGAAAAGCATCGAAATCGCCTGCTGGCCTACCTGTCTGATCTATCTGTCTGAACTACAGTAACAGCTAGAAACCCCCGCTGGCCCTGCTATGCGGCTAGCAGATTATAGTGATACCATCGGTTACTATATTAGCAAGCGCCGACGCTGACTTCACAACCATGCTCGCGCCAAAACTAACCAACAGACATCAATAAATCAATAAGCAGGAAGCCACATGTCTGATAAGAACGCCCACGAGTATTGGAAATCTAACATCCGAATTGTGCTGTCGCTGCTGACAGTCTGGTTCTTCATTTCATTTGTTTGCGGTATTTTACTAGTCGATGTTTTGGATTCGATTCGTTTTGGTGGATTCAAACTAGGATTTTGGATAGCTCAGCAAGGCGCCATTTTCGTGTTCGTTGCGCTCATCTATGCTTACATCTATCTAATGGACAAGCTAGATGATAAATACAACCTCAATCGCGACGCTGAAGAGGCAGTTGGACAAACGAGCAAAGAATCGGAGGAAATTCGATGAGCGTTCAAATTTGGACCTTTGTATTTGTGTTCCTGACTTTTGGTCTTTACATAGGGATTGCTGTCTGGTCCCGAGCAGGATCAACGAGCGAGTTTTATGTGGCGGGTGGAGGCGTCCCCCCATTGGCCAATGGCATGGCAACTGCGGCAGACTGGATGTCGGCGGCCTCGTTCATTTCAATGGCTGGTCTAATTTCTTTCCTAGGGCGAGACGGAACATTTTACCTTATGGGCTGGACCGGAGGCTACGTATTGCTGGCCCTGTTACTTGCTCCTTATCTACGCAAATTTGGCAAATTTACCGTGCCAGATTTCATCGGCGACCGCTACTACTCCCGTACCGCACGTNTGATCGCAGTCTTCTGCGCCATCTCAGTCTCGTTTGTCTACGTTTGCGGACAGATGCAAGGCGCGGGCATCGTGTTTTCAAGATTTCTGGAAGTTGATATCACCACCGGTGTAATTATTGGTATGGCGATCGTATTCTTTTATGCCGTGCTAGGCGGTATGAAGGGAATTACCTATACCCAGGTTGCACAGTATTGCGTGCTGATATTNGCCTTTATGGTNCCAGCTATCTTTATTTCCATCCTAATGACGGGCATTCCTATCCCACAAATTGGCTTCGGCGCCGAGNTAAATGAAGCTTTCGGCGGCGGTTATCTTCTGGATCGTCTGGACGGCTTGAGCTCTGAGCTTGGCTTTGCGATTTACACCGAGGGGCAGCGTAGCACACAAGATGTATTTTTTATCACCGCCGCACTTATGTTTGGAACCGCCGGACTCCCACATGTGATTATCCGTTTCTTTACGGTACCCAACGTCAGAGATGCCCGAAGGTCTGCCGGCTTCGCGCTGATTTTCATTGCCATCCTTTATACCACGGCACCTGCGGTCGCCGCATTCGCTCGCACTAACCTGATCAACACGGTCAACAACGCTGAATATTCGGCCATGCCCGAGTGGTTCAGCAAATGGGAAACCACCAACCTGATATCTTTCACGGATAAAAACAATGATGGGCTTATCCAGTATGTGGGGGATCCAGAGCGAAACGAACTCGAGGTAAACCGGGACATCATGGTGCTCGCGAACCCCGAGATCGCTGAACTGCCGAATTGGGTGGTTGCACTGGTGGCGGCCGGCGCCCTTGCCGCCGCGCTCTCTACCGCAGCCGGATTGTTGCTGGTGATTTCCACTTCGGTAGCTCACGACTTGATGAAACGGAGCTTCATGCCTGACATTTCTGAAAAGCAGGAATTGCGCTCAGCACGCATTGCAATATTCGTGGCTGTGCTGGTGGCTGGCTATGTTGGGATCAATCCGCCAGCCTACGTCGCGCAGGTCGTCGCCTATGCATTTGGCCTGGCTGCTGCNTCATTCTTTCCCGCTATCGTATTAGGTATATTCCANAAGCGAATGAACAAGCAAGGCGCGATAGTCGGCATGATAATGGGCTTTCTGTTCACTGCGAGCTACATAGTCTATTTCAAAACAATCAATCCGACCATAGACAATGCATCGGGCTGGCTATTTGGCATCTCACCTGAGGGAATNGGTGCTTTTGGCACGCTGATCAATTTTACTGTCGCAAGCCTTACGGCTCGGTTTACCCCGGAACCACCAAAAGATGTGCAGGCCATTGTGGAAGAAATCAGGTTACCAGGCGAGGCAATAGCGCACTAGGCAATTGCCCGGCCCTTAAAGTACTGATCAAGCTTTATGCTTACCGTGATCGGTTTTCTCCCAGTATTCAGTTACGGTTGCCTTCATTTCTTTATGCATCAGCAGAATACCGACCAGATTGGGTACCGTCATCAGCACAATGGTAATCAACGAGATATTCCACACCACCGTTGTATCGGCGAGCGCGGCGGTAAAAAATCCCAGTACATAAACAACACGGTACGGCAGCACAGACTTAGTTCCAAACAGGTAGGTCATCGCCCTATCGCCATAATAAGACCAAGCAATCGCCGTAGAAAAAGCGAACAGCATTAACCCGATAGAGACGATGTACTGACCAAAGTCGCCAAATAACCCGCGTGTAAATGCGCGAGTAGTAAGCGGAACCGAGTGAAGTAATGAATCGCCGATCACAACTACCGTCAAATCCTCCAACTGACCGTCGACTACAGTCACGGCGCCAGAGATCGGACTGTCATCACGGGAGTAGATNGTGTTTTCGGCAACGGAACGGGCAGCGATCAGGGTAAAAGCGCCTGCATTTTGCGGCACACCGTTATTAAGCGNGATGGTGCCGCTATAACTCTGCGCATCCGACTCTTCACCGCTAAGATAAGCGAATAAGCTCGACACATCTTCAGCATTGTTCTCGGTGAAAGTCCCTGAAACAAAGCTCATGTCAGCTCGCTGGAATTCATTTTCGAATTTTTCCATCCACACACCTGATGACAGAATGACCAAGCCCGTGATGGTGCAAATAACGATTGTGTCGATGAATGGTTCGAGGATAGACACCATNCCTTCGTCGGCTGGTTCATCGGTCCGCGCAGCGGCGTGCGCAATCGGAGCAGACCCCTGCCCTGCCTCGTTNGAATAGAGCCCNCTATTTACACCGCGGTCAAATGCATAGGCAAATGAGGCGCCCAGAAAGCCACCTACGGCTGCTGATCCGGAAAAGGCATTGCTAAAAATAGACAGAAACGAAGGCACAATATTATCTATGTTCGGAATAATTACTGCGAACGCACCAATCAGGTAAATCACTGCCATGGTCGGCACGATGGTAGCTGCCACTTTGGCGATACGGGAGATTCCCCCAATGATAACAAGGGCCAGTAATATCGAGAGAACAGTCGCGGTGATCCAGGGGTCGAGATCGAATGTGCTCTCAAGGCCAGAGGCAATGCTGTTAATCTGCGGTAAGTTCCCGGTGCCAAATGAACTCAGCACAGTCGCGATAGCAAACACAATGGCAAGCCACTTGGCATTGAGCCCTTTCTCCATGTAATACATGGGCCCACCAGCCATGGTGCCGTCTGCAGTCTCGTTACGATACTTGTGCGAGAGCGTGACCTCTACAAATTTGCTGGTCATACCGAAGAATGCGGTCATCCACATCCAGAACAAAGCTGCCGGACCACCAAGATGCAACGCGAGGGCAACGCCGCCAATATTGCCTGTCCCTACGGTCCCAGATAGCGCTGTTGCGAGTGCCTGAAAATGGGAGGTGTCACCCTTCGCACCATCCTTATCGAATTTGCCAGTAGTTACCCCGATCGCGTGCTTGAAATAACGAATCTGAGGGAACCCCAGATAAAGCGTAAAAAAGACGCCTGTCGATAGAAGGAAAGTGGGGAACCAGATTGCGCTTCCCAGAAAGCCATCAATGTAGATTAAAAAGTCGTTTACCGCGTCCAATAGCCTTACCTGCCTGTTTCTAGATTGTTATTTAAATTGAGGGCGCCATGTGGCGCGCGCCTGAACCGCTAGTGCAAGATTGAAGTGGTTATTCACCTGCGCGCTCCCACTTCAATTAATCGCCTCTTGCTTAGCGGTGTTTTACTTAGCCGTTTTGTACTTAGTCGTCACTTACAGTAATTGTCGGCCCAGCTCCCTGACTGCTAGACAGCTGCTGAACGCCGACACCGACCTTATCCGCCAAATCCAGATAAGCTTGGGCGACGGCAGACTCAGCTTCTGATGCTACCACAGGATTGCCGCTGTCTGTTTTTTCTCTGATCTTGATATCCAGAGGTAACCTACCAATTACCTCTACAGCGTATTCAGAGGCAAGTCGATCACCACCCTCAGATCCGAAAATTGCCTCAGAATGTCCACAATTAGTGCAGGTATGCATGGACATGTTTTCGACGACACCCAGGATGGGAACTCCGACCTTCTGAAACATNTCTATGCCTTTGCGGGCATCAGCCAGCGCTACATCCTGGGGTGTCGTGACAACAACAGCACCAGAGACATTGACTGACTGAGCGAGACTNAGCTGAATGTCNCCCGTGCCCGGCGGCATATCAACAATAAGGTAGTCGAGCTCAGACCAGGCCGTGTCACTCAAAATCTGGTTGAATGCTGAGATTATCATGGGCGCTCGCCACACCATTGCGGTCTTGGGGTCCACCAGCACACCCATTGAGTTGCATTCCACACCATGCACGGTGATCGGCACCATCAGGCGCTGATCCCGGATTTCTGGCCGTGTGTCGGGCGCGATCCCCATCATCAAGGGGATGCTGGGACCATAGATGTCCGCATCGAGAATACCTGCGGCGTACCCACGGAGCTTGAGGGCCACGGCCAGATTGACTGCCGTGGTGGACTTACCTACGCCTCCTTTACCGGAAGCCACACAAACAATGTGCTTAATCTGCGGGAGCTTGTTCAATACCTTTCCTTTTTTGGTCTTAGACAATTCAACACTCCGCCTAGCGAAGCGTTNGTGATTATCTTTGATTGACCTGTAAAAATAAAATAGTCATGACAGAACCTCTGGTTCACCGCTAAAATCGCGCTATGAGAACAACACTATTCAGTCTTGTACTGCTAAGCAGTGCAACCTGCGCAGCGGAATTGCAGCAAGAGAGCGGCCTTAAATTTGCTTTCTACTCATCTGCCTGGGGGGAGAACACCGACGACGGCCTGCGTCTGGTAGCCAACAACCAGAGTATCAGTGATTTAATACTGAGAGAGGTTGTTTTCTTAAAAGATGCCGCAGCAACNAGCGATGATGTCTCNGTAGATGTCAATTTGTTGATACCCGCCGGCGCTTATGCAGATACCGAATTNAACTATATAGATCTTCTNGCAGACNACGAGTGTATTGAACGCANCATGGAAAGCAATTGGCGACTAGCCGAGATNTCTAATTATACGCTCAACCCCTCCGTGAGAAATCTCATTATCGAGGACACTGGCTCGTTTCGCATCTATCAATGTGTAGAGACAATCGTTACCCGCTGGCAGGTACTGAGCGATAGTGAGGGTACAGAGTCGGCGGCTGCAGAATCCTTTGAAAAAGAAGAGTGGATTCTCTTCCATTTTGAGACCCGCCGCCTGTAGCAGTATTGTTCCCGAAATTTGAACAACCAAAAAAAGGGGCCATTTGGCCCCTTTTTAACACTTCAGTTAGTCAGACAATTNGAATGACTTAACCCAGCAGAATACCGCCATACTCAACGAAGAATGGTGCAAAGACAAGACTGAGGATCGCTGACAGTTTTATCAGTATATTTAGTGAGGGGCCAGAGGTGTCCTTCAGAGGATCACCTACGGTGTCGCCCACAACCGCCGCTTTGTGCTCCTCAGAGCCCTTGCCACCAAGATTGCCGGCCTCGATGTATTTCTTGGCGTTATCCCAGGCGCCGCCACTATTTGAGGCTGCAATCGCCATGACCCCGCCCACAACCAGTGAACCAGCTAGAATGCCAGCTACCGCTTCAACACCGAAGAGGAAACCCGCAACCAGGGGTGAGCCCATGATCAGCACACCCGGCGCAATCATTTCTTTCAGAGCAGCCTTAGTCGAGATTGCCACGCACTCTGCGTAGTCTGGTGTGCCTGTGCCTTCCATAATGCCGGGAATTTCGCGGAACTGGCGCCGGACTTCCTCAATCATCTCAAAAGCCGCATCGCCAACTGAGCGCATGGTCATCGCCATAAACAGGAAAGGCAGCACTGCACCGACGAAGACGCTGGTGTATACCAGCGGGTCCAGCAGACTCATGGTGATAGCCTCACCCTGCAGGTTCGATGCAGCGGTGATAAATGCCGCAAATAAAGCCAGAGAAGTGAGGATGGCCGCACCNATGGCGAAGCCTTTACCGATCGCCGCAGTGGTGTTGCCCGCTGAATCCAGAATGTCGGTACGCTCTCGTACCTCACTCTCGAGCCCAACCATTTCGGCAATACCNCCNGCATTATCAGCGACAGGGCCATAGGCATCGATCATAAGTGCAATAACCAGAGTGCCCAACATACCCAGTGAGGCTATAGCCACGCCGTACATACCCGCAAGGTCCCAGGAGATAAAAATACTGGCTGCAATACAGAGATATGGATAAACCGTGCTCTTGTATCCCAGTGACAGACCAAAAATGATGTTGGTGGCAACTCCAGTCTCACAGGAAGCCGCAAGNTCCTGTACAGGTTTGTACTTGTCTGAAGTGTAGTAGTCAGTCAGCAGTCCAACTGCAAGCCCGGAAATAAGACCGGCCAGAAAGCAGAAATAAACACCCATGTTGGTGTATTGCTCACCGTTNAGTGTGAAGAATTCAGGGATAAGCGCCANGGTTAAGAAAAACATCACNATGGCCATCAGCACGCTGGAAATGATTAGCAGCTTGCGCAGCGCAGGCGCCACGTCATCGGCAGTCTTGACGCCGATGAGCAGCTTCGTGATCAGGCTGATGGGAATACCCACGGCAGTGATNAAAATCGGATAAAGCAAAGCATTTGGATCAGCAGCGAATACAACAGCACTGATAACCATAGCTGCACAAGTGGATTCTGCACAAGAACCGAATAGGTCAGCCCCCATACCTGCAACGTCACCGACGTTATCACCCACATTGTCGGCGATTACCGCCGGATTGCGGGGATCATCTTCGGGAATTCCCTTTTCTACTTTACCTACCAGGTCAGCGCCAACGTCTGCTGCTTTAGTAAAAATGCCGCCACCTACGCGAGCGAATAGCGCAATAGTGGATCCACCCAAACCAAAACCGGCAATCACTTCCATCAAGATGTGGTTGTTCTCCGGTCCAAGACCGGCCATTAGTGAACTCATCACCAAGTAAATAACGACNAGACCCAGTGCTGCGAGTCCCACCAATGCAAAGCCCATCACCGCACCAGAGTTAATCGCCATGTCGAAGGCACTGGTGATATCTTTTTTCGCTGCGACTGTGGTTCGCGCGTTACCCTGGGTAGCTACCTTCATCCCAATATANCCAGAGGCAATGGAGATTGCCCCACCGAACAGGAATGCGATCGCAGTGTAGATTCCTTCCCGATAATCGGGAGTATGGGAATCATCAATCAAGAGTGCGATGATAATTGCAAACACGACCATGAAGATGGAGAGGAACTTATATTCCTGCTTCAAAAAAGCCATTGCACCATCGGCAATCGCACCGTGGATGAATTTAAGGCGTTCGCTGTCTTTTGCCTCCAGGCCCAAATCTACTGGCACACTGGTCACTTTCTTCATGTAGTAGAAAGCAATTCCCAGCCCCAGTAATGACAGAACCGTGGAGATTGTAATCGTGATCCCCGGCATCTAGGTGTTTCTCCCCATTAGGTTNATATTCAGTTTGTTTGAGAAAATAAAGGCGCGCACTTTACCACAACCCAAGAGACAAACAAAGCTCGCAAATACCTGTTTTACTAGTATTTTAGAGGGCTGCAGCGGGTTTGGGGAAAGCCGGCGGGTATCCACCTGCGGGACTTGAAAAACGCCTATTTTTNCTTGCGGCTACGCTTCTTGCGCTTGGCCGGGGCAGCCACTTCGGTCTCGCCCCTGGCCTGTCTAAATGCGCGGCGCAAAGCTTCGAAGCGCGCTTCTTTCCGCTTTTCTGCGTGAACCTGTTTTTGGGAAGCGAAATCGACGACTTTGCCAGTCATATACCTACTTTAAACCCTATTGAGCGCTGGCACGTTCAACCAGCTCGTTTTTTCTCGCCTCCAACTCGGCNATCAGATCTTTAGCCAGTGGATCCAGAGTATTGCCGGTCTCATCGGTAGACTCATATTTAGCGACCTCATCAGCCAGCGCTTCCAGCAAATCCTCGGCTGCTTGAATCGCCTGCTGGAGTACTAACGCGCGTTCTTCATCGGCACTGGTTTCTGCCTGAATCGTGGCAAGTTGCGCTTCCAGCAACACGATACGCTCAAGCTTCTCCTCACGCTCGGCCTCAGCTGCCGCTGCGGCCGCCAAACGCTCCTGATCGCGTCGCACAGCATCCTCTCGCTCTCTACGCTCGGCTTCCGCCCGGGCATCGGCCTGCTGACGCTCCAGCTCACGCTCTCGACGCTGGCGTTCCCGCTGTTCTGCCTGTGCAATGCGCTCTCGCTCCCTCTCGGTTGCACGCTCACGCTCTTCNTCTGCCGCCACGNGAGCGGCCATCTGCGCTGCAGCAATGCGGGCTGCTTCCTCTTCAGCTAACGCAGCCTCCCGCGCTGACTCAGCTCCGCAGGCCACTAGGGTCGACAGCAAGAGCACAGACAGCAGCTGTCGCGCTGGTCTCACCGTTGTTGGCATCAGCAGTTTGCGGGTGTCGTCCTTAATCATAGCGGTCTCCTNGCATCGCCCCGGTTGACGTTTCAACGTGGCCCGTTTTAAATTCTTATGGATCTAAGCATACTACTGCCAAGCTTTTGATTAATAGATAATTTATCCTAACAAGACTGAAAAANTGTAGTTTCTCTCATACTTTTATAGCGATAAACTTCGAAATTGCCAGTAAAATCAGAAACTAAAGTGCTTCTGTGCCTATATCGGCACCGGCCGCGAACTGCTCAAAATCATCCAGCTGACACCGCGCAACCCCACAGACTGCCTCGATGCAAATTACTCGCCTTCTTCGCCTGACCTTGAAACCCCTGATGGTGTTTCTCGTCAGTATTCCATTTATTGTGCTGGTAATGGCTCTTGAAACCGCGCCTGAATTCGAGCCCCAACCCTATCTATCAGCTTCTGAATTAGGCGAAATCGAACGGATCCTGCTGGAAAGCGCGCCCGAATCGATGTCTAGAGTCAGTCAGCAGCAAGTGCGACTCGACGTAGGCCAGCTCAACTTGATGTTGCGCTATGGGTTGCAGCTGCTGCAACTGACACCTCGCTCGGCAGGGCAGATAGCGCTGGAAGATAGCCAGGTAAGCACAAATCTGAGCATCTCTCTATCGGGCCCTCTCTCACCTTTTTGTATAAACGTCGAAGCTCAGCATAGAAATGAGTCAGGCCAAATTGTTCTGCAGCGGCTTGCCCTGGGTAATTTAGTATTACCCAAACAACTGCTCGATTTCGTGATAAACCGATTTATTGTCAATCTTGATACAGGCAATACCGGATACGCCGATCTGCAGCAATTGTTCTCCAGTATTGAGCAAGCCAACATCAGCAAGGAAGCGCTAAGTTTCAAAGTACCCTGGCAACCAGAATTGATGGCACGCATTAGCAGCGAGGCGCAACAATTATTCATATCTGACGCAGATCGAAACCGGATTATTTTTTACTACGACACCATAACAGATGTGGTCTCTACCGTACCGGTAGATCTCAGGGCAGTCTCCTTGAATACGTTTCTGGTGCCTTTATTCAGGGCTGCAAGGGACGCCAGTGAGGTGTCCGGAGATCCCGTATCAGAGAACCGAGCGGTGCTGCAGGCCCTTGCAGTCTATGTCAATGATGAAAACATTGGTCAGCTGATCGGCACAGATGCCGCCAGCACGGTCACAGCTGCTAACTTTATCGAAGTTAGGCTCCAGCGGCGCCAGGACCTTGCTCAGCATGTGATGAGCATTGCCGCCATATCCGCCTCCGCGGGCGCAAGCCTTGCACAATTATTATCGACCACCAAAGAAGCCTATGACGCACGCTACCGCAGCGGCTTCAGTTTTTCCGATCTCACAGCCAATTCTGTGGGTGTCGCCATGGCAGATTTCGCCACCCGAGACCCAGAGTCCGCACTGAAATTCCAACGCAGAATGATTGCCCTGGAAGCGGAATCTGAATATATGCCGGCGGTCGGAAACAATCGCGACGGCCTCACTGAAGTGGATTTCTCAGAGCAATATACTGACCGCAATAGCGATGAATACCGGCTGCGGCTGGAGCAAATTCAGGAACTGATCTATCAACAGTCACTTTTCCAGAATTTCAACCAGAATCAGAGCTTAGGCCAGTAGCCCTGGATACAATCAGCATGGACGAATTAACTGAGGCACAAGCGCAAGCATTGCATGCCGCCCTGCTCGCTCTAAAAGAGCAATTGGAACAACAGCTGCAGCAGGCAGCGTCGGCAGCAGAACCAGTGCAACTGGATCAGACCCTGCTTGGCCGCGTATCGCGCATGGATGCGATGCAACAGCAAAGTGTCGCGCTCTCTACTAGGAGGCATGCCAGTGTCACGCTGAAGAAAGTGCTCGCCGCTCTAAACGCNNTCGTGAAGGGCGAATATGGCTATTGTCGGCGATGCAATGACCCCATCGGTTTCGGGCGCCTTCAAGCCCAACCAGAGTCCAGTCTCTGCTTAAAGTGCCAGTCGCAGATCGATGGCCAGTGAGGCTCTCAAACTTTCAAAATAAGTGATGCTGGTGTATAAAAACGCCTCCTGATGCACCGCGACTCTGCTCCCCGCAAAGGCTGACCGACGTCATGTCCAAGAAAGGCTTCTTTACCACCAATCTGCACTCCGACCGCCATGATGGCCCGGAACACGGCGTGCTGCATAAAGCGATTCACCCCTCCGTCGCCTATGGATATGAGGATGCCCGTCACCTGGCGGAAGTGTTTCAAGGTAAACGCGCCGGATACAATTACGGCAGACAACTCAATCCAACAGTGACTGCGCTGCAGAATCGTATCACCAAGATGGAGGACGGCATCGCCACGGTGGCCTTCGCTACTGGTATGGCTGCAATCAGCTCGACAATGCTCTCTTTGCTCAAGTCGGGCGATCATCTGGTGGCCAGCGCGTTCCTGTTTGGCAATACCAACAGCTTTTTTGGCACCCTACAGCGTCTGGGGATAGAAGTTACGTTCGTAGACGCCACCTCAAGCGATGCAGTGGCTGCNGCAATCAAGAGCAATACGCGCGCCGTGTTCGTCGAAACCATTGCCAACCCGGTAACCCAGATTGCCGACCTTANCGGCATTGGGGACTTGTGCGAAAGTAANGGNCTNGTTTACATCGTCGACAATACTATGACGTCACCGCACCTTTTCAAACCTAAATCAGTAAAGGCTAGCCTGACAGTTAATGCGCTAACCAAATATATAGGTGGTCACGGCAACGCTCTTGGTGGAGCGATCACAGATACGGGTTGCTGCAGCTGGGATAAATATCCCAACATCATTGACACCTACAAAGAAGGACAAGTGGCATTTTGGGGAATCACCCAAATTAAAAAGAAGGGTTTGCGTGACATGGGGGCTTCGCTGGGTCCGGAAGCCGCCCATCANCTCGCCGTCGGTTCAGAGACTCTGCCGCTTCGACTTGACCAAGCATGCAGCAATGCACTTGAGCTTGCCAAATATTGCGATCAGCACCCATACATAAAGAATACCTTCTATCCGGGTCTCGAATCTCACCCTCAACACGAGCGAGCGCAGCGACTGTTTGGGAAGTTCGGCGCAATTTTTAGCATTGACCTCACTGATGAAGTCGATAGCTTCGACTTTTTAAACAAAATGGATACCGTGATCGCATCTAGCAACCTTGGGGACAATCGCTCCCTCGGGATCCCCGTAGCCCATACTATTTTTTATGAAATGGGCGCGGAAAGGCGCGCTTCAATGGGGATTGCCGACTCCATGATCCGGTTTTCAATCGGCATCGAAGAGATCGATGATCTGCTCCAAGACTTTGAGAAGGCTTTAGGCAAATGATTAGCCTGCTAGCGATAGATGAAATAGAGGAAGGCACTTCAAAAGGCATTGAAGTAAGCGGTGCCTCTCTGTTTGCCGTAAAAAAAGATGATCAGCTGGTGCTTTACTACAATCGCTGCCCCCACCTTGGCACGCCCCTCGAATGGGAGGAGGATCGCTTCCTGGATGCCGATGGCGCCTTAATCCAGTGTTCCACCCATGGCGCACTCTTCCAGATTGAGGATGGCTATTGCCTAGTGGGCCCCTGTAAAGGCAAATCACTGCATGCCATGCCTTTTGAGATAATGGGCGGCATGATAATGATCGATGAAGCCCAGCTCAAAACGCCAATGCCGCTCTGAAGCTCTTTTCCTTGCTGTTTGACTTCCCTTAACACCATACCTGGCCTTCGTGGCATTAGACCTAGCCTACTCAAGGGCTCGCAGCGGCGCAGGAAAATCATTGGCTGGCAAAATATCAAACTGCCACAGGGATTCGATCCATCAACACCGCGCGAGAGCCTTCCATGTCTAATCGGGTGCGATAGGCAAACACTTCTACGCCAGCCGCAGCAACCTCCCTCAGCAGTCGACCGTATTCAGGATCAACGTCGTCAGCTGGCGCAACACGATCGATACCTTCATGCTGCACGCAAAATAGCAACGCCGCCCGGTTCCCAGCATGGGTAACCGCTAGCAGTTCCTTCAAATGTTTCCGGCCGCGGGTCGTGACCGCATCAGGAAAGAGCCCCTGGCCGCTTGCCTCAGCCAGGCTCACGTTCTTTACCTCTAAATAACAATCTTTGACCAAGCTGTCTCCATTTTCGCAAAGTAAAAAGTCGATCCGGCTCCTTTGATCACCATATGGCACTTCGCTGCGGATCTTTTCGTAACCCTGGAGTTCAGAAATGTGGCCACTAAGGATGGCTTCCTTGACCAGTTTGTTGGCGAGGCCTGTATTGATTCCAATGATGTGCTCGCTGGGATCCTCGATGAAATGCCAGGTGCAGGGATACTTGCGTTTGGGATTAGCTGAGTCGGAATACCAGACGCGATTACCAGGATATTGGCAATTTTTCATGGAACCGGTGTTGGGGCAGTGCAATGTCATCTGTGAGCCATCTGGCAGTTCGACATCTGCCAAAAACCGTTTGTAGCGCCTGATCAGAGCCGCCTCTTGCAGGGGTGGGTCAAACCGCATCAGGAAAGAGCCTCTCGCAGGCGACTTACCCCTAACTCGAGGTCTGCCATACTGGTCGTGAATGCTAAGCGGACNAATCGCCGTGCCTTGTGATCTCCAAAATCCGTTCCCGGAGTAATTGCTACACCATAGTTCTCCAGCATGTCCCGGCAGAATGTTTCGGAATCGCTGGAAAAGCGGGAAACGTCTGCATACACATAGAAAGCACCCTGCACTTCATCAGGGATCATCAACCCAATGTCTTGGAGGGCGGCGCAGAGAAAATCGCGCCTCTCTCGAAACGCCTGGCGTCTTTGCTCCAATATTTCGCTGGCATTTCTCGAAAATCCTGCGACCGCTGCGTGCTGAGCGATAGATGAGGCAGAAATATAAAAATTTTGAGCCAGAATATTCGCTTTTTCGATCGCATGGGTCGGCACAATAATCCAACCAAGGCGCCAGCCCGTCATCCCAAAATACTTGGAAAAGCTGTTCACTACATAGGCCGAATCGTCTACCTCAAGCACACTTGGCAGATCTTCCACATAATGCAAACCATGGTAGATTTCGTCCACCAGCACATGCAGTCCTTGCCGCCTCGCCCAGCCACACACTTCTGCAAGTTGATCACGATTCATAATTGCACCAGTTGGATTATTGGGAGAAGCAAGCCAGACACCACTTGTGGAAGCATCACGAACTGCATCAAGCTGGGCCGGGGAGGGTTGGAAATTATCGTGCATTTCTACGGGCACGGGTTGAGGATTCGCTGCCATAAGTTGAATTAAGTTGCGCACGCACGGATAAGCAGGGTCACTCAAAAGTACACCGTCTCCGGGACTAATTAGCAGATTTGCCAACAGGCTTAAGCCTCCGCTGGCACCCGGCGTGATTAAAATTCTCTCCCGAGCAACCTCTACGCCGTAACGGCTTCGATAGTGCAATACCAAACAATCCCGGAGCTCATCAATGCCAGGTGCCGATGTATACTGGGTCAATCCAGCATCCAAGGCGGCTTTGGCTGCCTCGATAATTGGCTGGGCCGTATTGAAATCCGGCTCACCGACTTCCATGTGGACAATCTTGCGCCCTTCTGCCTCCAATTCTGCAGCTCTATGCATAACTGTCATCACGCGGAATGGGTTGATGTTGCCCAGGTCTTTTGGATTGTGCGGAGACTTTGGCGGTAATGTGGTTTCCAATTTAACTCTCTGACTCGATTTCTACTTGGGATAAAGCAGCAGTATAGTGGATAGAATTACGGGTGAGGTAGAGAAATACTGTGGTTCATACTGGATCAATCACTTTACAAGATGATCGAACCACCGCTTGTATAGATGTATTTTCTGCAATATTTTTTTTGTAGCATCCCCAGAAATAATCTGGTAGCTTACCGGGCTTTCTGAAAATTGGATGCTTGTCGCCCCGCGCAACGCCGTTGATAATCTCTCTANTTTTCCANTTTTATCAATGTCTTACGCTGGGGTAGATTNGCACAAATTCTGACCAACAACCGCAATCNGCTCGACTGACTTTAAGCAAGATCAACGCTCCCTAAGAGCACANATTGTGGCGAACGCAAGGCATTGGAGATTATGACCGGTACTCGAAGCTCCGAATCTCAACCAGTTTTAAAGAACTTCGTTCCGTACAAGCCCAAGAAAGGCGAAGAGTACATGAACGAAAAGCAACGCGATCACTTCAAACAGATATTGTTGGACTGGCGCGAGCAGTTGATGCAGGAAGTGGATAGGACTGTGCATCACATGCAAGATGACGCCGCGAATTACCCTGATCCCGCTGACCGTGCAACCCAGGAAGAAGAATTCAGCCTTGAATTACGAACTCGTGATCGAGAAAGAAAGTTGATCAAAAAGATCGACAGCACCATAGAGCTTATCGCTCAAGATGACTACGGGTTCTGCGAATCATGCGGAATCGAAATCGGCATTCGCAGACTGGAAGCTCGACCAACCGCNAATAAGTGNATCGATTGTAAGACACTCGACGAAATCAAGGAGAAGCAGCTCGGCANNTAGAGGCTACAGCTGCATGGGCAATCGGGATCTAAGTCNNAGACTATCCGGGCTCGATTANTTACANCCCGAAATGAANTTCTATCTGTGTCGGCTCAACCAGNCACATGAATGATTCCCCCCCCCAGCCGATCAGATATGTCGGCAGATTTGCGCCCTCTCCCACGGGACCGTTGCATTTCGGATCACTGGTGGCAGCCATGGCCAGTTACTTCGATGCGAGGTCTAATAAAGGCACCTGGCGTATTCGAATGGAAGACCTCGACCCGCCTCGTGAACCACCTGGTACAGATGAGCTCATCCTGGAGCAGCTGCATGGCTTAGGATTAGAATGGGATGGTGAGGTGCTTTATCAAAGTAGCCGCCTTGATGCCTACCGTGCAATGCTGGAAAGACTTAAAGCGACTGGGCTGAGCTTCGCCTGCGATTGCACGCGACCGCGCATCAAGTCTAACGGTGGTATCTATGACGGTAAATGCCGTGATCGCAAGNTACCTTTCAATGCTGGCTTTGCCACCCGTGTTNTAACAAACAAAAATTTGGTTGAGTTTGTGGATACAATTCAG
This sequence comes from Gammaproteobacteria bacterium, assembly GCA_002684935.1. Taxonomy (GTDB): domain Bacteria; phylum Pseudomonadota; class Gammaproteobacteria; order Pseudomonadales; family Pseudohongiellaceae; genus UBA9145. The sequence goes on along the minus strand of NYWC01000058.1, from coordinate 57,257 downwards.
GGGAGCCATTCACAATCCCTCGAGCAGGAAATTGGTGATTTCACGCTGCTGCGTAAAGACGGCCTGTTTGCCTATCAACTGGCCGTCGTGGTCGACGACGCAGACCAGGGCATAAGCCACGTTGTGCGTGGCTATGACCTATTGGAATCAACCCCGAGACAAATCTACCTGCAACAGTTACTGGGATTCCCGACACCTCAATATGCCCACGTGCCAGTCGTCGTTAATGGACAGGGTCAAAAACTCAGCAAGCAGCACTTTGCCGACGCGATTGACGTTAAAGCTGCATCCAGAGTGCTACATAATGCGATGCGATTCCTCGGACTNTGCCCTGCCGACGCNCAGATCTNCGATTCGCCAGCTGAACTATTAGCCTGGGGCATTGATAACTGGGATATACAGGCTGTGCCCAAGTTAGCTAATATACCGATGCATGCTGCGCACTAGGGTGAGCCTGTGTACATACCGCGATCCATGCTTGTTCTCATTGTCATCATTTACCTGCTGTTCCTGATCAGTGTTGATTGGATTAATCAANCTGTGGGGGCATGGTATCGNCCCTTTGCCGTTGGCCTGTTAATAGTTCTCGTAGCGGCCTGGGCCCATCGGGATAGAGACAGCGATGAGCTATGAGTTAAGCACATTGTTTTTGCTGGGCAGTGGCTACCTTATGCTACTGTTTGGCATTGCCTACATTACCGATAACGGCTACATCCCTAGAAAAATTGTTCAATCCCCAATTGTGTATGTGCTTTCACTCGGCGTGTTTGCCAGCGTATGGGCTTATTATACGTCCATCAGCAATGCGCTAGAGAATGGCTACGGATTTCTGGCCAATCCTATCGGAATTTCACTGGCTTTTTTGTTTTCACCTCTGATGCTGAAACCGCTACTCGAACTCACGCGTACATATCAGCTGAGCTCTCTGGCGGACCTGATGGCTTTTCGATATCGCTCGCCCTGGGCTGGCACGATCACGACTCTTGTCGTTTTAATCGGCGTGATACCGCTAGTCGCCTTGCAGATCCGGGCCGTTGCCGACACTGCCAACATGCTTTCCCAGGAAGCATCCCAGGGCCTAGTGGCAACAGGATTTTGCATCTTGATCACACTATTTTCTATTCTCTTTGGAACCTCGCGCCGCACGGGGCGAACCCGACACGATGGCTTGGTCATGGCCATAGCCTTTGAATCTTTGGTCAAACTCATCGCCTTCCTGATCGTAGGCCTGTTTGCGGTCTACGGCGCCTTCGGTGGCTTATCCAGTATAGACCAGTGGCTGCAGACGCAGCCTGAATTGATNACCGGGTTAAAGGGCACTGATTATTTGAGCTCATTTCATGTAGCCGCTCTTTTGTTTTTCACCGCGGCAGTAGCCATGCCCCACATGTTCTACGTTACCTTCAACGAAATTAACAGCCAGGCATCTCTTGCATTCGCCAGCTGGGCTCTACCGCTCTATTTTCTGTTAATCAGCTTGCCTGTGCTGCCAATACTATGGGCCGGACTGCAGGCAGAATCTAACGTGCCAGTTGAGTACTTTCCGGTTCTCATCGGGCAAGCCTTTGGTGTGCCTATTATCACCCTTGTCGCTTACCTCGGCGGGCTCTCAGCTGCCAGTGGCCTNATCATAGTAATCACACTCGCNCTGTCTAACATGTGCCTTAATCACCTGATNCTGCCTTTGTANCAGCCCACNGCGAACCAAGATATTTACCGCTGGCTGCTTTGGCANCGCAGGCTTCTTATCACAGCCCTAATCTGGGCTGGCTTTTTCGTCTACTATCTTTCGGGCAACACCACCAGTATCCAATCGATTGGCACTGTCGTATTTTCTGCTGGCCTTCAGTTTCTGCCCGGAATCGTGGCAATTCTGTATTGGCCTCAAGGCAACAAAAAGGGTTTTATGGCGGGGCTGACTGGTGGCGTAGCGATCTGGCTGTGGTACCTGCTATTTCCGTTGTTCTCAGGCAATCCGGCAGTCACGGTTGAAACCATTAACTGGAGCGGGATAGCTGTACTATCTTTGATAGCCAACGCGGCACTATTCATTAGNGTATCCTTAACCAGCACCAGTACCGATGANGAACGTAGTTCTGCGGACATCTGCGCTCTGGACACGATTCGAAGGCGCAAGCGCAGCGGCCTCGTNGCAAAATCCTCGGGTGAATTTGTGCGTTCGCTCAGTAAGCCATTGGGGGAAAGTGCGGCCAAACGTGAGGTTAATCAGGCCCTGCAAGACCTNAAAATCAGCTATGAGGACATTCGCCCATCATCCTTGCGTCTACTGAGAGGACGATTGGAGGCCAATCTTTCGGGCCTGTTAGGCCCCTCTATTGCGCGTGGGATAATAGANAGCTATTTGCCCTTCAGCATCGTTTCTCAGCACAGCAGCACAGACTTGAATGTCATTGAAAACCGTATCGAATCATANCGCAGCAATCTGTCAGGCATGGCTGCCGATTTGGATAATTTGCGGCGTTACCACAGACAGATCCTGCTAGAACTCCCGCTTGGGGTTTGTTCTCTCAGCATCGAGAATGAAATAGTGATGTGGAATAGAGCGCTAGAAGATCTGACGAAAATCGATACCGCCGATGTTGTCGGCTCACAACTGGTTGATCTGCCTGAACCATGGCGCAACCTGCTCAACAACTTTCTTGATGACTCCGTTAACCATAGTTACAAACGAAATTTCCAACTTAAAGGTCAAAAAAAATCAGTCAACCTGCATAAGGCTTACATAGACAAGCCCAGCGAGCAGGATTTGAGCCATGGAGGCGTTATCATCCTGATTGAAGACATTACAGAGATGGAAATTCTTGAGGCGGGACTCACTCATAGTGAGCGTCTCGCATCTATTGGACGCCTGGCGGCAGGGGTAGCTCACGAAATTGGTAATCCAATTACCGGCATTGCTTGTCTTGCTCAAACCATTCGCGACGAGTTTGACGGCACTGAATTGGAGCAGCTGGCGGGACAAATCATAGAACAGACAGACCGCACTTCGAAGATTCTGCAATCTCTGGTCAATTTCGCCCATGCTGGCACCAGCAACACTGATTACGAAAAACAGACGGTGGATATCAGTGAATGTATGCAGGAAGCCCTGACCCTGATTTCCCTAGACAAGAAGAGCAAGGACGTTGAAATCCAGATCGAATGTGAAGATGAACTGCAGATTCTGGGGGATGCGCAAAAGCTACTGCAGGTCATGGTAAATCTTATAAATAATGCCCGGGATGCGAGTGTCCCAGGTAGTAATATTCTCATGCAAGCCATGCGAATCGGGAATCGTGTAAAAATCACAGTCACGGATAACGGAGTTGGCATCCCCGAGGCCATCAGGGACCGGGTATTCGACCCGTTTTTCACCACCAAAGAGGCCGGTGAAGGCACGGGACTGGGCCTATCCCTGGTTTTCAGCATAGTTGAGGATTTAGGCGGGGATATTGATATAATCAGCCCTATAAACAAATCTCGGGGTACCGGCACACAAGTGGTAGTATGGTTCTCTGAATTTCATGATGATTCGGACACAGAAATCGAACGCCATGAGGAAGCTCAGTTTCGAAGGTCTGGATAAGCATTCGCATGTCAGCAATTAATCAAATTTTGGTTGTCGAAGATGAGGTGGTGATTCGCACCGCTTTAAGACGACTTCTGGAAAGGCACGACTATCAAGTCAGCGAAGCTGGGACAGTCAAAGAATCACTAGAAAAATATGACATAGATGACTTCGACGTCATCATCAGCGACCTCAGGTTGCCGGGCGCTCCCGGCACCGATCTTATCAAAGCCACTTCCACCCCCGTTCTTATCATGACCAGCTATTCAAGTATCCGGTCAGCAATCGATTCTATGAAAATGGGCGCGGTAGACTATATTGCCAAGCCATTCGAGCACAATGAAATAATAGAGACCGTTGCCAAGATAATCGGGGACCACGCCAACAAAGAACCGGTAGAAAAATCTGCGAATGATGAAGAGGTGGCGCCGGTTCATGGCATGATTGGCAGCTGCCCTCAGATGCTAGAGCTGTTCCGCCGCATCAGAAAGGTCGCGCAGACAAACTCAACCGTACTCATAAATGGCGAATCTGGCACCGGCAAGGAATTGGTAGCACGCGCGATACACAGGCTCAGCAGCAGACAGAGTCAGGAAATGATCTCCGTAAACTGCGCTGCCATTCCAGAAAACCTGATCGAATCAGAATTGTTTGGGCATGAAAAAGGCGCATTCACTGGAGCCACGGCGACCCGAACCGGCCTGGTAGAAGCCGCGAATAGCAGCACACTGTTTCTAGACGAAATTGGTGAATTGCCTCTCGAAGCGCAGGCCAGATTGCTGCGCGTCCTGCAGGAAAACGAGATTCGCAAAGTCGGGTCGGTACAATCGAAGAAAGTGGATGTACGCCTGGTCGTTGCGACCCATAGAGACTTGAAACAGCTTGTTGAAGACGGCCAATTTCGAGAAGATCTATACTACCGCATCAATGTCATGACTCTCTTGATTCCGCCGCTGCGGGAACGCGGCAACGACATTCTTAAACTGGCAGACGCGATCCTGCTGCGCACCTGTCGCAGATTAAAAACGCCAATGCTGCTGTTTGGCGAAGGCGCGAGTCGAGCGATAGCAGATTACAGCTGGCCCGGAAATGTTCGTGAGCTGGAAAACGCTATTGAGCGCGCTGTGGTTCTGGCAGAAACCCCAGAAATCGGCGAAGACCTTCTCGCCATAGACAATGACGACCCTGAAGCAGAAGTCGAAACTGCCGGATTCGATCCAGACATGAGAGCGGCCAACCCTGTGGAGGAACTGTCACTGGAAGACTACTTCCAACGCTTTGTGCTGGAGCATCAGGATTCCATGAACGAAACCAAACTCGCCAAGAAGCTCGGCATCAGTCGCAAATGTTTATGGGAGAGACGCCAAAGATTCGGCATTCCACGCAAGAAAAGGACTTCGAGCTGAAGCAGCCAGTCTTAAACTTAAGCCTCCCCCTGAAACCCCCTGCTTTCTGCACTAGCCCCGATTATTTCAATATCGTCCTAAATGTTACTGCTACCCAAATACCCATAAGTTTGGGGAAATATGGTAACAAAACACGCTTTTAAAATAGTAGAAACTAATTCCTAAAACATTAAGTCTCTGAAAAATAGGTGTATTTATTTCTTGGCACGGTTAATGCTGAAGTTAACAGGGTAATAACAATAAATAATAACAATAAGCCTAAATAAAAAGAAAAATCGCATTATTGAGTTATTAAACTCAGGTTAATGCTTAATAAGAAAAGGTTGGATTTGGAGTATTGAACGCAGTGTTTTATTGCCCTACTTCAAATACACCACCTAANATGTTTAAGNGGTGCCCCATTTGGCTCCCTACATAAAAATAATAACTAAATAACTANCAGCAACAATAAAAATAATACTTTCTTCCATTAGGGGGGTGGTGATTCACCCTCCTAAATGTTCTCCNNTCGTATACCTAANCNCGCCCTTGNTTGACCCTTTTCAAGCACATTCTCCGAAAGCGTTGTATCATNTGCAACTTCGGTTGCTCTANTGCCTGGAAGACACCCTCTTTTGTACATGCTATCAATTCCGCAATTCNTGCCAAACCCTCAAGAATCAGAGTTTTCTCATGCCTGATCTCAAGGATTTACCNGGCGTTGAGCCAGCCCGNGTCATTGACCGCGACCAGCATCCTATCTCGCGCCAGGACATTTCTCCCAATGCCTTGAAGGTGCTTTATCGCCTGGCCAGTGCCGGATATTACGGCTTTCTTGTGGGAGGCGGCGTACGTGACCTGTTATTGGATAACANGCCCAAGGACTTCGATGTCACCACTGATGCAACCCCTGAGGAAATCAAACAGCTATTTCGAAATGCCCGCATCATTGGTCGGCGCTTCCGTATAGTCCACGTTCGCTATGGAAGAGAAATCATAGAGGTGACGACGTTCAGAGCTGCGCCAGACAAGCAACTCGAAGTAAGCGACAAATCCTCGAGAAAACAATTACAGCACATAGATTCAGCACAAACCCGGGAGGGAATGATCGTAAGGGATAATGTTTATGGCCGTATCGATGAAGATGCTGCCCGCAGAGATTTCACCATCAACGCGCTTTACTACACAACCGATGGTTTCAAGCTGTTAGATTTTTGTGATGCCATGGCAGATATCGAGGACAGGAGTATTCGCATGATAGGCGATGCCACCGAGCGATATCGCGAAGATCCTGTACGTATGCTCAGAGCGTTGCGATTCTCCGCTAAGCTTGGCTTTGATATAGCTCCCGAAACCGCATCCCCGATAGAGGATCTCGCCAATCTGCTTACCTCCATATCACCAGCCCGGCTGTTTGATGAAGTGGTCAAGCTATTCTCCTCTGGGCACGCCGAAAGCACCTTTACCCTGCTAATTGAAAGCCGNGTGCGGGAATTCATTCTCGGCCCCACGTTTGAGGCGCTCGAANGCTGCGAGCCGCANGTTNACAAACTAGTGGAGNTGGCAATGAAGAACACCGATCTGCGCATAGCCGATGATAAGTCAGTGACTCCCTATTTTNTGTTCGCTGCACTATTATGGCCACCGCTGCGGCTAGCGATGAAACAAGCCGGCGTCGAAAGCATGAATTCCAGCAGCCAGTTTATTNATGTCGCGAACCAGACCATCTCCAATCAGCTTAGTTTGACTGCCATACCCAAGCGCATTAGCTATGCCAGTCGCGAAATCTGGGAACTTCAGAACCGGCTAACCCACCGTACCCGTAGAACGATCGATGCCACCTTGAACCATCCGCGCTTCAGAGCGGCCTATGATTTTTTGCTGCTCAGGGAGGCTGCGGGAGAGAATCTGGGCGAAAGCGGCGAGTGGTGGACGATCTATCAATTCGGTGACACAACCCAACGAGACGAACTGCTCGAGCAACTGCCTAATACACGGCGTAAGCGCCGCCGCAATAAGCGACCCTCAGCGAGCAACAAGAGTGACTAAACCGCAGCTTTCCAACACCAGCACGCCACGTTTTATCGCCGTAGAGGGCCCCATTGGGGTAGGCAAAACCAGCCTGAGCAGGCGCCTCGCCGAAACTTTTAATTACGACCTGCTATTGGAGAAGGCTGAGGAAAACCCTTTCCTGGATCGTTTCTATCAGGATCCGAGGCAGCATGCCCTGGCTACCCAATTATTTTTCCTGTTTCAGAGAGCCCAACAAATTCAGGAGCTCCGGCAGGATGACATGTTTGAGCCTGTCAGGGTGTCAGACTTTCTCATCNACAAGGATCGGTTGTTTGCGGAGCTGAACCTGGACCAGGATGAGTACGCCCTTTACCTGAACGTCTATCGGCACCTGGTCATCGATGCGCCCAATCCAGATCTGGTTATTTATCTGCAAGCACCAACAGANGTGTTGCTGGCNCGCATTCAGAAACGCGGCATTGCTTCAGAGCAGANGATAGAGGCTGGGTACCTGGAACAGCTGAATCGAGCCTATACCGAGTTTTTTCACTATTACACCAATTCCAAGCTTCTGATCGTTAATAGCGCAGAAATAGACCTGGTGGCTAATGACGATGACTACGAGCAGCTGGTAAAATACATTCTCACTTTACCCAGCGGCACCCGCTATTTTAATCCTAAGCCCACGTTACTCTAGCGACCCGCATCGACTCGACACACTAAATTAGCTAAGAGGCTAGCAACAGCACCGAATCCTGATTGCGTCTGGCCTGCCCGCAACCGTCGTATANCGATGTTCATGCTGCAACTCTAAACACGCACTAAACGGCAAATTACCATGAGCTCACAAACTCAAGTCAAAAACATCACCCTCACTGCGCTGCAAAAAATCAAACGAGAAGGCGGAAAATTTTCCTGCCTGACCGCCTATGATGCCTGTTTTGCTGGCATTCTCAGCGCGGNGGGAGTTGAAGTGCTATTAGTTGGGGATTCGCTCGGCATGGTGCTACAAGGACATGACAGCACGCTACCTGTCACTNTGGATGACATGATTTATCACGTCGGCTGTGTCAAGCGAGGCAACCTTGGTTCGCTGATTATGGCTGACCTGCCATTCATGAGCTATGCCTCTGAAAGCCAAACCCTTGAAAACGCAGCNGCACTTATGCGCGCAGGCGCGCATATGGTAAAACTGGAGGGCGGCGCCTGGATAGCGAACACAACAAGACTACTTGCCGAGCGAGGCATACCCGTGTGTGCGCACATGGGGCTGACCCCACAATCTGTCAATCGGATTGGTGGCTTTCACGTACAGGGGAGAGACACCGATCAGGCCCAGTTGATTCTGGAAGAGGCTAGCATGTTGCAGGAGTCAGGAGCGAACATACTGTTGCTCGAGTGTGTGCCCCAGTCCTTGGCTAAAACAATTACTGATGCGCTGGAAATCCCAGTCATCGGCATTGGTGCTGGACCTGACACCACCGGCCAGATTATGGTTCTACACGATGTGCTTGGCATTTCCCCTATTACGCCAAAATTTGTAAAAAACTTCCTGCAAGATACAGATAATGGGATACCAGGCGCTATAGAAGCCTATGTAAAGGCAGTAAAGTCCAAGACTTTCCCCGCACAAGAGCATAGCTTCAACTAACCTGGCTATAATAGCTATGCATACCGTCGCAACGAAAGCCGCCCTGCGGCAGGGACTAAAAAAAGCTTCTCAGCAAGGTCTCAGCATCGGCCTGGTTCCCACGATGGGTAATCTTCATAAAGGCCACCTGGCACTGATTGAAGCATCAGTGCGGGAATGCCAATTCACGGTGGCCACAATTTTCGTTAACCCCATGCAGTTTGGCACGAATGAAGATCTCGCCGTTTATCCGCGCACGCTTGAGCAAGATCAACAGTTACTCGAGCGCGCGGGTTGCAATCTACTTTTCACAGCCGACGCTAATGAAGTATACGGTCCAGACCTGGAGTCAGGAACTGTGGTGCGCATCCCGCAACTGTCTCNGGCCTACTGCGGTAAATCCAGACCTGGACACTTTGATGGCGTCGCTACGATAGTCACCAAGCTCTTTAACTTGGTGGCTCCCGCGAAAGCGTATTTCGGACTCAAGGATTTTCAACAGTTTCGCATAATCCAGCAGCTCGTCGAGGACCTGGATTTCAATCTAGAACTGCGCGGTATCCCCACCAAACGCGAGGCCTCAGGCCTAGCGATGAGTTCCCGCAATAATTTTCTCACCGCTGATCAGCGCAAGACTGCCGCCGGCCTGTACGCAACCCTCAAGTATACGGTTGAACAGATTCTCACGGGCAACAGAGAGTTTAGGCAACTAGAAAGTGGCGCAGCCCTAGCGCTNAGCCAGCTCGGGATCAGACCAGACTATCTGGCAATTTGTAATGCAGAAACTCTTGCTCTCGCTACCGCAGCTGACTCTAAGTTAGTCCTGTTGGCCGCTGGCTTTGTCGACTCCATTCGACTGATCGACAACCTCACCGTTGAGCTATAGATTCAAGCGCATTAACCCGCGGCCAGAGGCCAAATGCTGGAATCCTCATCAGTTGAGGCAACATAACTAATCGGGCATACTCAAGAGCAGTTCCAGGTCACCTAGCCTGACCAGAAACAGTATCTATAAGGCCTTAGAAGTCTCACTCTCACAACGCCGACAGGCAGACATTGCACTGCAATAAATGTGAGACAACTGGGCTTGAATTCATCGCGAATCAGATCGAGAAATACCATGCTAGATAATAANANCCATCCCGTTTCAGCGGCCGCTGCTGCCCATAGCCACCTTAACAAAGAGCAGTACGCTGAAATGTACAAGCGCTCGATTGAAAACCCTGAAAAATTCTGGTCNGAGCAGGCTGAAGAATTTATTCATTGGCACGAGCCTTGGAAACAAGTGCTTAGCAGTGACTTCCATACCGCCACGACGAGCTGGTTCAGTGGCGCCAAATTAAACGTGAGCTACAACTGCATTGATCGGCACCTTGAGAAGCGAGGCGGCCAGACTGCGATCATCTGGGAAGGCGATGAGCCTGACCAGGATCTGAAGGTAAGCTATTGCGAACTGCATNAAGCAGTTTGTCGCTTCGCTAATGCAATGAAGGCCCGTGGCGTTAAGAAAGGAGACCGCGTATGTATCTACATGCCCATGGTGCCCGAGGCAGTATACGCGATGCTCGCCTGCGCGCGGATCGGCGCTATCCACTCCGTGGTTTTCGGCGGGTTTTCGCCCGAATCCATCAAAGACCGAATTCAGGACTCCGACTGTCAGACGGTCATTACCGCTGACGAGGGCGTGCGCGGCGGCAGGCTTATTCCCCTCAAGGCGAATGTCGACAAAGCTCTCACGGAGTGCTCGAATGTCCACACGGTTTTCGTCATTGAGCGTACCGGTGCTGACGTTCCCCGGCAGGAGGGGCGCGATGTTTGCTATCACGAGGCAACGAACAACGCGAGTCCACAGTGCGAACCCGAACTCATGGATGCGGAAGATCCCTTATTCATTCTTTACACATCAGGCTCCACTGGCAAACCCAAAGGCGTANTGCATACCACCGCCGGTTATTTGCTGGGCGCCGCCATGACGCATAAGTACGTCTTTGATTATCACGACGACGATATTTACTGGTGCACCGCCGACGTTGGTTGGGTTACCGGCCACTCTTACATTGTGTATGGCCCTCTCGCAAATGGCGCGATCACGCTGATGTTTGAGGGTGTGCCAACTTATCCCGATAACTCCCGTTTCTGGCAAGTAGTTGATAAACACAAGGTCAATATTTTCTATACGGCGCCAACCGCCATCCGAGCATTAATGGGAGCCGGTGATGAACCAGTAACCCGAACTTCGCGAACATCTCTGCGTATACTCGGGTCGGTCGGAGAACCTATAAATCCCGAAGCCTGGGAATGGTATTACCACGTTGTGGGAGGCGAACGCTGCCCCATAGTAGATACCTGGTGGCAAACGGAAACAGGGGCAATCATGATCACGCCAATTCCGGGTGTAACAGATTTAAAGCCAGGATCTGCAACCCTGCCATTTTTCGGGGTGCAGCTTGCTTTACTGGATTCCGATGGCAAGGAGTTAGAGGGCACTGCTGAGGGTAACCTCGTTATTAGTCAGAGCTGGCCAAGCCAGATTCGCTCGGTCTATGGCGACCATAAACGCTGTATTAATACCTACTTCGCGACGTACCCGGGCTATTACCTGACAGGCGATAGTGCCCGCAGAGACAAAGACGGTTTTTACTGGGTAACCGGAAGAGTCGACGATGTTATCAACGTTTCGGGGCACAGACTCGGTACCGCTGAAATAGAAAGCGCTCTCGTCCTGCATGATGCCGTGGCTGAGGCAGCTGTGGTGGGCTATCCGCACGATATAAAGGGGCAAGGCATCTATGCCTACGTCACGCTAATGGCTGGTACCAAGGCGAGTGAAGAATTGAGTGCAGAATTGGTTAAATTTGTCGCCAATGAAATTGGCTCATTTGCCAAACCTGAAATTATTCAGTTCACTCCCAACCTTCCCAAGACCCGGTCCGGTAAAATCATGCGCAGAATCCTGAGAAAGATTGCAGCTAACGAACTTGAAAACCTGGGTGACACCACAACCCTGGCAGACCCTGCCGTTGTTGATGATTTAATTCAAAACCGGGNGAATCGCTAGCGGGTCATGTCTGACTATTTGGCTACGGTAAACTGAACCAGAGTGGACGGAGATTTTCTTGCTACCCAGTATTCCCGCGCCCATGAATGGCATTTTGATGGTGGCGCGGTGGTCGCAGCATCGGCTTCGCCACATATTGTGCCAACACCGTGGTCCTCCCCTGAAAACGTTGACCCAGAAGAAGCATTCGTGGCGCCCCTTGCNTCTTGCCACANGTTGTTTTTTCTCTCAATCGCGGCGAGCAAAAATTTCGTGGTACAAAGCTATTCCGATTCAGCCTGCGGCAGAATGGAGGAAAACCCACAAAGCAAGCTTGCTATCACAACGGTATTCCTGAGACCGGCAGTTGAGTTTGCCAGAGGCGCAATTGCAAGCGAGGCCGCAGTCATGAAAATCCATCATCTCGCTCACGAGAAATGCTTTATTGCCAGCAGCGTCAAAACCAAAATCTTGATTGAACCCGTAATCTAGTTGCAGGCCGAGTGTGTAACATCTGGCTGCCTCATAGAAAACGATGGATGTCATTGATTTTTTTTTAATTTCGTTGAGCTTAGGGGAAGCCCGTGACAGAATTCCATTACCCTTTTCTCGCAAGACGAGTCTCTTGCTGGTGACCCAGATTCTTCCAAACACACTGGTCAAATTGTGCGCAAAAGCCTGGCGCTACCTCGCAGGGCTATTCCCGCTAACGCTGCAAGGCACAATCACCCTGCTTTTTACATCTTGGGCGCTGAGCGCATATGGCTATGGCGCGATGGACCTGGTGGTATTTGCCCTTGCTATTTGCGGTCTGTCGATCCTTATTTGCTGTTTGTTTTGCACCGTGGGGTTCGGCATCTTCATGCAGCGCAAAATCCGTCGGGAAATAGCGAACAGCGACACATCCCTGAACATTATCGAGGTCGAGGCAGGCTATCCCAATGAGACTGGCTTCAGCCTTCCCGCTGTATTGTTTTTCCCATTAGTACGATTAGCCTGGAAAATCATCGATCCCGATGAAATTGCTACCCGTACACGCCTCAATGCACAGAACCGGCTTCGCGAGGAAATTATCCCCAGCCGGCGCTGCCTCAGCGAACGCGTAGTCCGGGAGTTTTCCGTACGCGATGTGCTGGGGCTAAGCCAGTTCTCCTGGCGCCTTGAGCAGGCGGTCAGCTGCAAGGCACTCCCTCAGGTCAGCGCAGTTAAACAGCTGCCTATCCTGAGGTCGCTGACTGCAGAAGACGGAATCCCCCACAACACCGGTGATCCAGAGGGGGACAGAATGGAAATAAGGCCCTACGCACCAGGAGATTCTGTCAAGAACATCATGTGGAAAGTCTATGCCAGGAACCGGCAGCTTAATGTGCGATTAGCGGAGCGCAGTGTATTCCAGAGCAAGCGCACCCTCGCTTATCTGCTTACCAGCAAACACGACGAAGCCGCGGCGGCTGTTGCGAGAGTCGCACTGGAGACTGGCGCTCTCGGAGAGGACTGGGCGTTTGGGGCTGACGGCTTTGAGTCCCCGGTCTCGGATCTATCCAGCGCTCTGCAGGCAATAGCGGGGTCACGCAGCCTGGACGGAGGCCATGACTATGGACTCGACAGGTTTTTGGGACATATCGGAAATCATGGATCTGCCCACTGCATNGTGTTTGCCGCGGCGGAGAAAAACCCAAGCCTTGAGCTTTTAAAGAATTCAATCAACAGCTATTCCGGTCAGTTTTCTCTCATAATGGCCACTGACAGCCTGCAAGAGGAACCAAATCCAGCATGGTGGAATAAATATTTACTGCGCCGAGACAGCGATGCGCAGCCGCTTTCTCACAGTACGCGGCATGATTTATTGCATTTATTGACCGAAGTTGGGCAACAAGTAGANTCCACNTTGGTCGTTGACCGTGAAACTGGCTTTAGTTTCGACCAGTATCTTCGCAAGGTTTGAGAAATGAGGGAAAACACTGCTTCAGTTCAAGCACATTATCTGCCTAGCACATTGCGGGCTCTGATAATCGCCAGCGCGTTCTGGGCGTTGAGCCTAAGCCTAACGGTCCTTAGTGGGACTGTTGCGGCCATCGCCGGCAGCCTGATTGCCTGTCTGGCAGTCGATCGCTGGGCCAATGCAGAACCTATCAAGCAAGTCCGAACTTCCACTATCGTTGCAGCCGCTGCCGCATTACNTTTGCTCAATTATGCAGCCGTCGGTCTAGTGACAAGATCAGATATCCTTGCCAGCATGCTTTCGCCCATTGTCGCCTTTGAATTGGGAGAGGCACTAAATTGGTTTGGCCTGTGCCTGGCCGCGACCACTGTGCTGCGCTCACTTGCACAGCGAACCAGCTTCGGCGGCGTGCTGGAAATACTATTTGTCGCAACTGCATTCGTGGTGACCTTATCAGCCCATCGCAACGGCATGATTCATCGACCATTTTTTATTGGCGATTATGCCCTGATCCGGGGTATCGACCCGGCCACTATTCTTATGGCGTTTGGCTGCCTGGCAGTCATTGCCTTGTCGGCCCTGCTAATGGCAGAAAACAATCAGCGACGCCTGCCCTACCATTTCGCCATTCTCGGCTTGCTCTGCTTTTCACTGGCGGGCTTTGTGCGCTTTTTCGGCCTGCCTACGCCAGGAATGACTGATGATTTGGGACTCACAGGTCAAGAAATGGCCGGCAATAGTCAGCAGAAAGAGAACCCTTTCAGAGATGGGGAGAACACCGCGGAAGACAAGGAGGCGCCCGTTGCGGTCGTGGTGTTTCGTGACGACTACGAACCCTTGAACGGATCCTATTACTTCCGCGAGTCTGCTTATTCGCAGTTCAATGGTGTCATGCTGGACTATACAAGCAGGGGCGACATGGACCGCGACCTGATTCAATCATTCACCAATACAGAATTGACAGCCGAAGCGCTGCCCCAAGCGATGAACCAGCGCAAGACTGTAAGAACCACAGTAGGCATGCTGGTCCCGCATCGCAATCCATTTGGGCTGGTAAGCCCTGCTACCTATATTAATGCTGCTAACCCCAACAATCTGCGCTTCAAGCGCACCTACGACACCCTGTCATACGCGCCTACCTACGATTTCGAGTACATGCTGGGACGCGAGTTGGGCCGAGACGACTGGTCAAACGAAGTACGCAATAAGTATCTTGAGTTACCGTCAGATCCGCGCTATCAAGAACTGGCCGAGTCACTCATTGCCAATCTGAGACCAGAATATGCAGACGACCCTTTCGCAAAGGCCTGGGCAATAAAGACTTATCTAGACGAAAACGGCATCTATAGCCTTAAGAACGATCATGCCTATGAGACGGATCCAGCCGCCTCGTTCCTGTTCGGTGATTTAACCGGCTATTGCATGCATTTTTCCTTTGCTGCGACCTATATGTTCAGAAGCATCGGCATTCCCGCCCGGGTTGGGATTGGGTATTCGGTTCCAGCTTCCAACCGCGCCGGTGGCTCAGCACTGCTGGTTCAGGCTATCCATGGCCACGCCTGGCCTGAAATCTATTTCAAAGACATTGGCTGGGTGATTGTAGACCCCGCGCCCCAACAAACCCTGGTCGATATGAGCACAGATCCGCAGAATGAACTGCAGCAGCTGCTGGGTGACATGCTCCGGGATGACGCCTCATTCGCCGACTTTATGGAACAACAGCAGTCCGGGCTGATAGATCTCCAGACGCTACTGAAAATCGTCTATGGGCTTCTGGTCGCGGCTATGGTTCTGGGTTATAGCATCCGTTCCTATCGATACTTCGCGCCTAGCATGTATGGCCCAGAGCAACAATATCGACTGGCCTATCGCGCGGCCCTTGATCAGCTAGCCGGAGTCGGCGTGATCCGGCACTACGGGGAAAGTCGAGAGCTATTTGCCGCCAGAGCAGCAGCCACTTCACCCACAATAGAACCAGCCACAGCAACCCATCTTGCCAGGTCATTGGGCGCTAGCCATGGGGATAGCACTACCACTNACTGGAAGACCATNAGACGCGCAATTGCCAAGGAAATAGGCCAAAANACGCCGCGCTGGCGACGCGCCCTGGCGTTTTGCAATCCTTATTCCTGGCTGTTTACTCGCTAACCAGCACTTCTTCGTTTTATCGACCGCCCTCCGGAGCCATCTATGTCTACAGAAATTCTTGCAGATTCAGCAATCGNACCAANGGCTGAACAGATTTCGCAAGCACCAGAATCCGATCAGGACCTGGCACAGTCCATTGATGTGTTAAAGCGCCTTAGCAACTCCGTGAAGAGCCAGGTATTGGGTCGAGACGATGTAATTGAGTTNGCCATCATTGCACTCATTGCCGACGGCCATGTCTTGTTGGAGGACTTTCCGGGATCCGGCAAGACCACCCTGGCCAAGGCCCTGGGCGAGGCATTAGTCAGCGAAGATAACGCAGACGAGGAAATAGTCCCGTTCCGTCGCATTCAGTTCACCCCTGACCTACTGCCTTCAGATGTCACCGGAGTCCCGNTATTCGATACCAATACCAATGCCTTTCATTTCCGCCACGGGCCGCTTTTTGCCCACGTAGTTTTGGCCGATGAAATCAATCGCACCTCGCCCAAAGTACAGTCAGCCATGNTGGAGGCAATGGGAGAAAANCAGGTAACTGTAGACAATGNCACTTACCGCTTGGACGATCTGTTCTTCGTTATTGCAACCCAGAACCCGCTTGACCTGGTGGGCACCTACCCGTTGCCTACGCCGCAACTCGATCGATTCCTGTTTAAGATCACCATGGATCANATTGATCGCGATGCAGAGCTTGGGGTATTGGATACCTATCGTGAAAGAAGAGACAAGACTCTGGCGGCTGTAACCGTGACCCGCAATGAAGTGCTGGAAGCGCGTCGCAATATCGAGCAAGCGGTCAATATCAATGCTGCCATCAAGGAATGTCTTGTCGATATCTCACGCAACCTGAGGGCTGATGACCGNGTATTNCAGGGGAACTCCACTCGCAGCATGGTGTTGATGCTTCCAGCTCTACAAGTATCTGCGGCACTGAAAGGCCGCAGTTTTGTGAGTGCAGATGATATTGAGCTATTGTTACCACGCGTATTGGGACATCGTATTGAAATAGCGCCTGGTGTCTCAGAAGTTGATCGTGTGCTCCGCGATTGCATGCGGCCCCCGATGGAGCAACTTGCGAGAAGCACCCTCGACTGATGAACCGATTGAGTTTCAGGAATCTGATCAAACTGCTGAGCATTACCTTTTTCTGGTTTGCGGCATTACCTGTCGCGGCGCAGGATGACAGCGGTCTTGGCGACATTGTGATTCCGAGGCAACAACTACCGCTGTGCTTCGGCCTCAGTGATGTCAGTGACCCCAGCGCCCTGGCTATCTGTGATGCCCTCAACCTGCGGGAAAACGTCAAGGCGAGAGAGTTAAGCGAACAGTGGGTACGCAGCGAACCCGATTCNCCTGCAGCTCAGTTCGCCCTCGCGGAAGTGCTGCTTACAGTTGAAGGAAACATGCCAAGAGCTCTGTTTCACCTTAATCGAGCTGAAGAGCTGACTCCCTATAGCAGTTTGGAGGAAGCCTTCGAATCGGGCAATGTGCAGTGGCACTATCTCACGATCAGCCAGTTGAGCTATGTCCATCAACTAATGGGAGACCAGATTCGGTCTCTGGAATACCTTGAGAAAATGGAGTCAATCTATGGTCAGGATATCGAGTCCTTCCGCGGTTGGCCTCTGATCAAGCTCAAGGAATATGATGCTGCTCGCGCCAGCGCCTACAAGGTTCTGGAGACTGAGGATAGCGTTAGGGCTCGAGCAAGGGCTTGGAACACCATTTGCGCCGCAGATCTGGCCAGCCTGGCACCGATTGAATCCAACAACGCCTGCGACCGNGCCATCGCCGAGGACGAGAGTGCTGCTAACCAATCTAACAGCAGTGATACTGTCTATTTGACCAACGCGTCTGAAGTTGCCCTGAGTNTGTTGGAAATCGATCAGGCAGANGACTATCTGAACCGTGCCACNCGATTTTTGAATCCTGACAGCGTCGCCGACCCCTGGATTTATCGCCTTTACCTTACCCTGAATCAGGGCCGCTTCGATGAAGCTCGGAGTGCACTTGACCGCATGCTGCTTTGGCGCCAGCAGCAGGAACCNCTGGTCAGCGCCATGAATCGAGCCGAACACTTCCTGGTGAGCGCCAGCTTCCTGCTCATAGCAGGCTATGGTGAAGATGCCGCCAAACTCTCACAAACCGCCCTGAATCAACCAGACCGCAATGGCTCATACAGTGCCGATGACTCGCAAAAAGACGCCTATGCGGCGCTGATAAACATGCATGCCAATCGCGCGCAGCTGGAGATAGAAAAGGAACAGGGGATAAGTCTGGGCTGGTCAGAACTNCCGTCTCANCAGCTGCGACTGTTTGATCTGAGACTGCAAGCCTGGCGGGCTGAACGCAGAGCAGCATCCTTATTTGCCAGCTTCGACACCCTGCAGAATCGAGTGAGACCCTACGCCCCNCTCGANGTTCATATTCCGGAGTGGCTTGAGCCAGAATTGGTAGCGATCATAGGCACCGGCATTATGAATCAGATATTAGACCAGGCCTTGGCTAATGGCGTGTTTCAACTCAATGACGGCTACTATCATGCCTATAAGACTGAAATACACGCGCAGGAAGGCAATATCGATGAGCTGGTCAGATCCGCCACCACCGCACTGGCCAAACTGCCGGACCAGGAAATTCTGCTGCGGGCCCGGGTTTCCGCCCGACTCGCTCAGGCACATTGGCAAAAAGGTGAGGCAGAGGAGGCACACGCTCAGTTCATACAGGCCATTAGCCAGGACCCAAGCATTATTCGAAGACTGCAAACCAGCCTGCCTGCGGAACTCCGCACTGACGGCACAGCCCTGGCACAGCGAGTGANTGATCTACTCAGTAAATCCCCGCGCTTTGCTACCTCCGATAATGGCCTAGTGCTGAATATCACCGCAGCGCCAGAACTCTCAATTTGCCTTAGCTCACGCTCGGGCGAGGCGCTTTCATGCTACACTAGCGCNGCNTCTGAAAGTGAGAGCATGGAATGGAATGCCGCCGAATTNGTTAAAGGCTTTCATACCAATGCATTTGGTCTGGGATTCGANATCAGTCAAGCGCAGCGAGCCATGTTGCTTGGCTCAAGCGTAATTCTGAGCTCGCAGATAGGCCCCAATGCCCAGCGAAATCGCGAGGCTTTTCTGAGGCCCTGAATCGGCCAATTTGGCCGTCCCCTNGATAAGCGCGATAGCGCAATCCAGGACCCCTGTATCAAACTACAGAATCTGACCAACTTGTCTGGACTTAATACTCTATCGAGACAGCTAATTGTTCTATTGGCTGCCACTTCTGCCCTTGGGCCTGCTGCCATGCAGATCCTGTTGCCAGCCTTGCCGGTCATCCAGGAAACTTTCGCTATAAGTAACGATGTCGCACAGCTAACGCTGAGCCTTTCCATGTTGGCGATAGCCCTGGGCACACTCTTCTATGGCCCGTTGTCAGACAAATATGGGCGCAAGCCAGTCATGCTGCTGGGCCTCTGTATTACCTTCCTNGGTTCAATAGCCTGTCTATTCGCGGACACTATCGAGTGGCTGATCCTGGGCCGCTTTGTTCAAGCCTTTGGGGGAGCGGTAGGCATGGTGCTGGCCCGCGCTATAGTGAGGGACATCTATGAAGCCGAGGATGCCGCCAGGGTAATCGCAACCCTGGTAATGGTGATGGTCGTCATTCCGATGCTGTCTCCGGCTCTGGGCGGCGAANTCATGGCGCGCTTTGGTTGGTACTCGGTGTTTACAGTGATTGCCTGTTTCAGCACCATCCTGTTTGCAGTGCTGCTGTTTACACTTCCCGAGACCCTAAAAGAATCAGCGCCGTTTGAAGGCGTAGGCGCGATGCTTTCTACCTTCGCTCTGCTACTTAAATCTCCTGCCTTTCGAAGTTATGCGCTTTGCGTGAGCTTCGTATCTGTGGTGTTTTTCAGCTTTATCTCTGCGGCACCAGAGATTATGGTCAGTGTTCTGAACCGACCGCCTACAGAATATGGCTATTATTTCGTCATGATTCCCATAGGCTTTATGGGAGGTAATTACGCGACCCGAATCCTGGGGAAGCGGCTAAACATAAATGAAATGATCAGCTATGGAGGCAGCATCGCTATATTCGGTATTGCCATTGCGATCGCGCTGCAGCTAACAGGCCTTACTCACCCCATCACCTTGTTTGCCCCGATAGCCCTTGCCGTATTTGGCAACGGCATAACGTTACCAAATGCGCAGGCGGCNGCTATCAACGAATTNCCCCAGTTTGCAGGCAGCGCCTCCGGCTTAACCGGGTTTTTGCAGATGGCTCTGTCAGCGATAGCTGCGCAAACTGTGGCNCTTATCTTCAACGGCACAGTATTCCCGCTGCTGCTCCTGATGTTGACTGCCTCAGCCTTATCACTAGGGCTTTTTCATATCGGCATGAGCGCTAAGTCTCAAACTGCTTAAATCTCTAGCTGATTCAACTGTTGAATAAAATCATATTCGTCGCGCAGGCAGCGCAAATCCAGCAACAGCTTGCCGTCATGCACCCGCCCTACCACTGGTTTGGGCAACTGGCGAAAGGCCTGTGCCAGCCTTAACAGAGATGCATCTCGCTCCCCCTTCAATGCAACGGGCTTTATGCTCAGACAATAGCTTTCAAGTAAATCCAATGGCAGCGAGCCGGATCCAATCTGGCTCTTGCAGCTGTTGACCCCAACTTCAGCCCTATTAGCCAATGATTTTTCCAACTCAGGAAGAATACGACGGCAGACCTGCTCTATTTCCTCAGCTGGCCGAGTCAAGTCACGCAGCAAAGGTAATCGACTCCTTAATTGCTCTGGATTCCGGTACAGGTCAAGCACAGCAAGCAGCGCCGCCATAGTTATCTTATCGACGCGCAAGGCACGTTTGAGCTGGTTCCGTTTCAGCTGGGAAATAAGGTCTGCTCGCCCGACTATGATCCCTGCCTGCGGCCCGCCCAGCAGCTTATCGCCGCTAAAGGTGACCAGNTCAGCCCCCATGTCTAGGGTTTCCCGCACAGTAGGCTCCTTCGGGAGACCATATTGAGTCAGTTCCACTAGGGTGCCACTGCCCAAATCAGAGACAAACACGACGCCAGTCTCGTGGGCTATCTTGCTAAGCTCCTCATCCGATACCGCCTTGATAAAACCTTTAATTTCGTAGTTACTGGTGTGGACGCGCATCATGAGCGCTGTCTGCTCATTGACTGCTTCACGGTAGTCCCGAGCATGAGTCCGATTTGTGGTGCCAACCTCTCGCAAAATACAATTGGCGCTTTTCATAACATCTGGTATGCGAAAAGCGCCGCCAATCTCAACCAATTCGCCTCTGGATATAATCACCTCTCTTTCTTGTGCCAGAGAATTCAGAACCAGCATCACTGCAGCGGCATTGTTGTTCACAACGGTTGCAGCTTCTGCTCCCGTCAGCCCGCAAATAACCTGCTCAAGATGATCATCTCGATCCCCTCGTTTCCCGGTCTCCAGATCGTACTCAATATTAATGTCCCCAGTGGCGGCGACTTCCATTGCAGCCACTGCCTCCACCGGTAAGCGCGCCCTGCCAAGATTCGTGTGAATGATGGTTCCTGTAAGGTTAAAAACTGGGGCGAGNGAATTTGAATATCGGCACGATACTGCTTGCGCAATGCGAATAATTAATTCGAGCTGGATATCGGATTCAAGAACCCAGGCGATGGTTCCCTTATCATTCAGCGCAATTTGCGAGCGCAACTGAGCCACCTGATNTCGGGCTTCTTGTTTGACATAGGCGAGGTTGCCAGCAGCAGCGAGCCNTAGCAAATCNTCATGCTTGAGCAATTTTTCGATGGCTGGTAGTGCTTTAAATGCTTCTGACTGCTGTCCCACGTCTAAAATTCCTTGNCCCAGCCAATCCGGGATTCAATAACCTTCTTCAGAAACCAAGTTCCCCGCAGCGTGACGATTCGCATGAGAGCTTGATGTAAAAACTCCGATGGTACTACACTGCTCCTCGATTTCTCACTATCCGCTTCATCACGCCAAGACTAAAGCCTATAGCCATGACCACAAAGCCCAATGTCCTCGTAGTCAACGACTTCCACCCGGAAACCCTTGAGAAACTTGACTTTTTCTATCAGACCCACCATCTCTGGCGGCTTGATGACGCCGAAAAACCAGAACTGCTGGCTGCGCTGGAAGGGCACTGTGAGATTGCTGCCTCTGCTTCCTGGATGTGCGACCCGCGTATTTACGATCTGGATTCCCTGAAGCTAATCGCAGCATTTGGGGTCGGCGTGGATGGAATAGATTTCGCCGCTACTGGTCGCAAGCAAATCAAGGTCACCAACACCCCGGACGTGTTAAATGATGGTGTCGCCGACCTGGCACTCACGCTCATTCTTTCAACAATGAGAAATCTGGTTAACGCCGATCATTTCTCAAGAAGCGGAGCATGGACTGCAGGGCCATTCCCATTCGGCAGCTCCATGGCAGGAAAAACCCTGGGAATCGCCGGCCTCGGACGAATTGGCGAAGCCATCGTGCAGCGCGCCCTGCCTTTCAAGGTCAATATTGCCTACCATAATCGCCGGCCCAAAAAGCTACCGCACAGCTACTACCCCACGCTGGAGGCCCTGGCGGAAGCATCTGACATATTACTGTGCATGTTACCCGGCGGCGAGGAAACCGATAATGTCATCAATGCAGCGGTCTTGGAAAAACTCGGGCCAGAGGGTGTCTTTGTCAATGTCGGACGAGGAAATGCGGTGGATGATTCAGCCCTAGTGCATGCACTTGAGGCAGGCAAGATCAGGGCCGCCGGTCTTGATGTGTACAAAAATGAGCCCAGTATCCCTGAGGCCTACACTGCGCTAAATAATGTCATCCTGCTACCCCATGTTGGCAGCGCTACAGTGGAAACCCGCAGAGAAATGGGTAATCTTGTCATGCAGAATATTGCTAGATATCTCTGCGACAACACTCTGATGACTGAAGTTGATGAGGGATAGAAAACTGTTACATCAAGAACTACAAAAGTCTACCTGCCCTTACTGCGGCGAGGCCATTGAAATCCTGTTAGATGCCTCCGTACCAGAGCAGGAGTATGTGGAGGATTGCCAGGTGTGCTGCAGGCCAATGGTGATTCATTGTTATGTAGATGAAGAGTCCACTGACGAAGTTAGCGTCTTCATAAAACGGGAGGACGAGTAATCATTCGAGCAGGTGAAATAGATATAACGGGCGTCTTTGTCATACATCATTTGGAAGTCGCCAACCAGGGACTCATCCTTCAAATCAATCTCCGTAAAAAGCTCTCGATAGGATGGAGTCAGTGAATTGTAAAAAACTTTTTGCACGATCAGAATGTTGAAGTCTACAAGGCCACGCTCTGCCGCAGCCCTCAAAAATATATTCTAGATTATTGGCTGCTTCCGCAGTTCTTCGTATTTAGAGGCCTGAATCCATGACTCACCGAACAGGTCATAAGGTCGGATACTACCACTCTGAAACGTTCCCTGCACCGAGTTATAGGCAAGCCCCATAGCAGCCTTGATTGGGCGGGAATAATTAAATCTCTCTACCTCTCGTACACGTTAATTTGGATTGCTAACTGTGCTTTATTAAATTCACTAGTGTTGTGGATTACACTAAACGCAATGGCAGCATTTTATACAGTCTCCGCCAAGAGAGAGGAAGCTGCCATTTGAAAAGCGAGCATTCTAGCGAATACGAAGCTTATAAAAATAGTAGGTATGTTTTTACCGAGGGTAACAAAATGGAAACCTCGAATTCGAAGCTTTAGTGAAACACCAAGACATTAGTGACTTTTTGGATAAAATCGAACGCCACTCAGGTTTCAGACTTCCAAATGAGTATGTAAAAAGAAGTAAAGTAACAGGAGCATTCTTACACGATCAATTGGTTGCAACTTACATGCTANTGACATCACCAGGGTACAGATCANTGCTTTNCGNTCCTGATGCAGTGAAGGATAAAAACGGTTTTTTCTCGAGACAGATTTGACATGCTGGAGATAAATGGACTTTGGATTAGCCNAGCGCTGAAGACGCTCTATCTACAAATGTGTGTTTGGNNAAAGTTAATAAANGATGTATTTTCATGNAAAAGAAAANACGTCTTGTTGATGAGGTGCAAGAGAAACAAGAGTATGGAAAAATTTCTTGGTATGGCTAATCCTAAATTACTCTATGAGGGAGAACCGCTACCAATGGCAGGGCAAAAACCCATGAGGTAATCCAAATTAGTAGAACAACTCGGTGGAGCATAGTCGCTAACATTCCAAAATATGCGCCTGAATTTTATAGATGCATGAAGAGGGCGGAAAAGTATTCTCGACAGCACTTGCCTGAAAATGTGTAGAGGTTTAGGCAATGGACTTTAACTAAATCTGTTATTCTTTACATCGCAACTTTTTATATAAGTGCAACAAGATATCAACAAACAGCCCCTAGCTTTTGCCAACTAGGTGCATTATTCTCAGCTCCGGCGTCGGGTATGAGTTTGGAGCCTGGCAGCAGGGCCCACCAGTAACTGGCGGGCCCTTTGGCCAGCTTAAATCTCGAATTGACTCGTTGGGGCACCGCAAGGTGTCCCGATGAGTCGCTTGGCGCCTTTATTCTTCAAGCTTATGAATAAGTAGTTACGACCTATGGCCAGGGCAGCATCCAAAAAAACTAGCAAAAAATCCTCACTAAATCGCAATCCCAAATTCGTATATGCCTTTGGCAAGAAGACTGATGGCAACGCAAACATGCGTGAGCTATTGGGAGGTAAAGGCGCGAACCTTGCGGAAATGGCCTCGATTGGCCTGCCCGTGCCGCCGGGGTTCACCATTAGCACCGAGGTCTGCACCTACTTCTATGAACATGGGCGTCAGTACCCGAAATCCCTAGAAAAAGACGTTAAGTCAGCCATTGCGTCTATAGAATCCCAGCTCAAGAAAGGGTTTGGGGCCCGCAGTAACCCACTACTTGTTTCTGTCCGCTCCGGCGCTAGAGATTCCATGCCGGGCATGATGGACACCATCCTGAACCTGGGCCTGAATGATGAGACAGTCGAAGGGCTGGCTGAAGTCAGCGGTAACTCGCGCTTCGCCTGGGACTGCTACCGCCGCTTTATCCAAATGTATGGTGACGTAGTCATGGGCGTGCAGGCGCGCACCGAGGAGGAAGAGGACCCATTCCATGTGATCCTGGAAAAACTCAAAAAGCGTGCCGGCGTGTCAGTCGATTCCGACCTAACATCAGGCAACCTGCGCGAGCTCGTCAATCGCTACAAAGCGCTCATTCTCAAACGTACTCGCAGCGCTTTCCCGCAGGATGTGATGGAACAACTCTGGGGGGCTGTCGGTGCAGTTTTTGGCTCGTGGAAAAATGAACGCGCCATTCTGTATCGACAACAGTACGGTATTCCGGCGGAATGGGGCACTGCAGTGAATATCCAGGCCATGGTGTTTGGTAATGCAGGGGAAACCAGCGCNACCGGCGTGGCATTTACCCGCGACCCAGCTAATGGTGAGAAGGTCTTCTATGGCGAATACTTGATTAATGCTCAGGGAGAAGACGTGGTGGCGGGTGTACGCACTCCTCAACCTATTTCTCACCTGGCAACCTCCATGCCCAAGAGCTTTAAAGGCCTCGAGCAGGTGCGCTCCAAACTTGAACGCCACTTCAAGGATATGCAGGATTTTGAGTTCACCATTGAAAATGGCCGCCTTTTCATTCTGCAGACTCGTCACGGCAAGCGCACGGGACTCGCAGCAGTGCGCATCGCGGTCGAGATGCAGCGTGAGCGGCTGATGAATCAAGAGACTGCGCTGCTTAAGATCCCAGCTGAATCCATCGATTCCCTGCTAGTACCCGTATTTGATCCCAAAGCACTGAAAGCAGCCATTGTGATTGCCAAAGGACTTCCGGCAGGGCCAGGCGCCGCAACCGGTCGCATCGCCTTCACCGCCGCCACCGCCGAAATTGAAACCCGCAAAGGTAACAAAGTGGTGTTGTGCCGCACGGAAACTTCACCGGATGATTTAAAGGGCATGCTGCACTCTCAGGGCATCCTGACTTCACGCGGGGGAGTCTCCTCCCATGCCGCGCTGGTGGCGAGGCAACTGGGCAAGGTCTGCGTATGTGGTGCCGGTGACATCAGCATCAATTACGAAAAACGCACCCTGACCGCAGGCAAGGTTATCCTCAATGAAGGGGATTACATATCCATTGACGGCAGCACTGGCGCGATTTACAAAGGTTTGATAGAGAGCGCCGACTCTGAGGTGAAGCGGGTATTGGAAGGTTCGCTGCGCCCCAAAAGCAGTTACACCTACGAATTATTCCAGACAGTGATGAAGTGGGCCGACAAGCACCGCTCCCTCAAGATCCGCACCAACGCGGATACACCCGGCATGGCGCAGCAGGCTGTCGCCTTTGGTGCCGAAGGCATCGGACTGTGCCGCACCGAGCACATGTTTTTCGACGGCGACCGCATCGATTACATGCGGCAGATGATTCTCGCTGTGGATGAAGTTCAGCGCCGGGCAGCACTGAAGAAACTGCTGCCATTTCAGCGCAAAGATTTTGTGGGCTTGTTCAAGGCCATGAACGGCCGTCCGGTTACTATTCGCTTACTTGATCCGCCGCTGCACGAATTCCTGCCGCACGATGACGTAGTGCGCCGGCAGCTTGCAGAGAAACTCGGGGTTCCCTTTGATTTCGTAATTGATCGCATCAAGGCGCTGCATGAGGAAAACCCCATGCTGGGCTGTCGCGGCTGCAGACTCGGAATTCTTTATCCTGAAATTACAGAGATGCAGACCCGAGCAATTTTTGAAGCGGCGGCCCAGATCATACGCGGCAAGAGCAAGGTGAAAGTGAATCCGGAAATCATGATTCCGCTAGTAGGCTTCCGTGAAGAGTTGGCGGACCAACTGCGAACCGTGCATCGTATTGCACAGGAAGTGATGAAATCCCGCAAAGTGAAGATCAACTATACCGTGGGAACTATGGTTGAAGTGCCCCGCGCTGCCATAACAGCAGATGAAATTGCCCAGGAAGCCGATTTTTTCAGCTTCGGCACCAACGACCTGACCCAAACCACCCTGGGCCTTTCCAGGGACGATATGGGCCTGTTCTACGACGAATACCAGCGCAAGGAAATCTACAGCCAGAACCCTTTCGCCAGCCTCGACCAGACCGGAGTCGGCAAAATAATGGAGTTTGCGGTAGATAGTGGCCGTAGCGCCAAGAAAGACCTCAAGCTCGGCATATGCGGCGAACACGCAGGAGACCCCTCTTCTATCGATTTTTGCCACCGTCTCGGCTTGAACTATGTGAGTTGCTCGCCTCCGCGGGTACCCATAGCGCGACTGGCTGCGGCTCAGGCCAAACTGCGCAACCGATAGTTAGATCGCCAGATAGTTACTGAGTGTTCGCGACTAAAGGCGGGACCGGACAATCAATAATCGCAGCCACGGCCCGCAGCAACTCACACTCCAATGGCTTAATAGCCTTATCGTTTTGAATAGTCACGATGCATGCCTTCAGCAATCGTGGTTTGAGCAGAGGCTTCAGCTTCGTCAAATTATCCAAGGCGCCATTGAGTTGCTCAAAACTGATCCCGGCAGCATCCAATGGCTCGCCTTTCAGACCCAGGGCCTCGGCTCCCACCCGAAACGCCTTTTCCGGCGTCGAACCCTCCTGACTGGTAGCCCGTGCGATGATTGACAGCAAGATTTCAATGGCCCCCTTATTCTGCTCAAGCGTGCCTTTACCAAGGCTGCGCCGGCGATTTGCCTCGAACACATCGTCAAGATGATGAAAGACAAGCTTCTGCATTGACCATTCCAGCAGGTTTACTTTTTTGTCCAGCTCGATCAGCAGCGCAAAATTGGCCTTGAACAATTTGTATTGCTTGCCTGAGAGTTGCCGCAGGCTGCCTAGGCAAATCTCCAGAAGCGGCAATCGCATTTCAGCTGCAATCTCATCAATACTGCCTGCCAGGCGCCCAACTTCTGCCAGCACGCCCACGTCGGCCGCGTCCTGTAACAGTGAAAACTGACGTCGTCGGGTCGGATCTTCCGGCGCCATAGCGAGCAAATAGACCACCGCCCTCGCCCCCGACGGCTCACGCGCGGCCTCGATCCACACTGACGGCAGGCGAACCAGCAAATCTTCGGCATAAGCCAGATGCATTGGGGAAGGGTTACCAATTTGATTTAACAGCGCATCAGCCACCAGCACGCCAGTGAGGGCACCTGGGCTCTTGAGTCTCGCAGCGACGCCTGCCGCGGACTGGGTTTCGCCCTCTCCCTGCACAGAGTCGTGGTGGGCTTCAGGCGGCAGATCCATACTGCCGTCCCAATCGGGAAGTATGGCGGAGATACGCTTTTCGAGCGGCGGATGAGTCGCATACAAGCCGCTGAGAGCACTGTGTGTACTTTCCTCAAACAGTGCGTGGCTGATTTCCGGGCTGCTAGGATGCATCATATAGGAGCGTTGACTATGTTGACCGATGCGCATCAATGCCGTAGCGATGCCCTGGGGATTACGGGTGAACTGCACAGCGGAGGCATCGGCAAAAAATTCACGCTGGCGACTCACCGCTGCCTTGATCAGATTGCCGAAAAAAGTGCCCACATAGCCAATCACCAATAGACCNAGGCCTATCATAACGACGCCGCCAGAATCCTTGGAGCGACNGCGAACATAACTGCCACGCATCAGGTAATAGCCGATGATGCCAAGCACCATGATGCCGTGCAGAATACCAATCAAACGAATATTGATGCGCATGTCACCATGCAGGATATGACTGAACTCATGAGCGATTACACCCTGCAGCTGCTCGCGGTTTAGTATCTCCATTGCACCCCGCGTGACACCGATGACAGCATCGCTAGGCGAGTAACCCGCTGCAAACGCATTGATACCCGCCTCTTCCAACACATAAACGGGCGGCACTGGCGTTCCTGACGCAATTGCCATCTCCTCTACGACATTCATCAGGCGCCGCTCGAGCAAGTCTCCCGTACCCGCAACCAGAAGACGACCGTTCATCATCTCAGCAACACGAGCCCCTCCTCCGGACAGGCTAACGATTTTGTACAGACTACCCAGGATAATCACCGCAGCGACCAGTACACCNACCATGGCAAACACCTGCCAGTTGAACTGCCACGGTGTAAGCGCACCCACGGTGGTCATTTCAGTACTGAGAAAACCAAAGATGAGCATTACCAGAAAATTGGTAATCAGAATAAGAGAGATGACTGCAAGACCAAATAGCAATATCAAGCGCCCGGTATTGCGCCGGGCACTATCNTGAGACTCGAAGAAATCCATGGGCGGCTTCTAACTTCCAGTAGGAATCTCAAAAAGAGACTTTTGGCGCCTCTTGAATTTGCTCACTATCAGCAAATTCCAACAGGCTGGCATCACTGCTGTGGCCGAAGATTCCGGCCACTGCTACCGGCGGAAACGACTGGCGATAGGTGTTGTATGCCATAACCTGGTCATTGAATGCCTGACGCGAAAACGCAACTTTGTTCTCCGTCGCAGTAAGCTCTTCACTTAGCTGCATCATGTTCTGGTTGGCCTTCAAATCAGGATAGGCCTCCATCACCACATTTAAGCGTCCCAGCGCGCCTGCGAGCGCCCNTTCTTGACCCGCCAAATCTTTGAACGCCACTGCATTCCCGGGATCTGCTGCAGCCGCTGCCAGTCCTGCGGCCGCAGCGTTCCGTGCGGCAGTCACAGCTTCCAGTGTCTCGCGCTCGTGTGTGATGTAGCCTTTCGCCGTTTCAANCAGGTTGGGAATCAGGTCATAACGCCGTTTCAGCTGCACTTCTATCTGTGCGAACGCATTCTGGTAACGATTTTTTAGGCTAACTAGCTGGTTATAGATTCCAATCAGGTAAAAGAAAAATACCGCGATGACAACAAGGATGATAATTGTTGAAACATCCATTATCTAACCTCCTGCACTGACGGCAAGCGTCAGCTGCTTGAATAGATGGCGAGCCCTTACATTATTACACTAATGCGCAGGTTTTACCTGCCCCCAACCAGGCATGCGATGCTGTTTCTTTACGCGCCCATTATCTGCTAAGCTGGCGCTCAAATAATAATCACAATGAAGCGAAATCGTCTAGCCATGAGCACAGGTTTTCTCGCCCTTCTGTCGCTGCTTCCTATTATATCTGTCGCAATTTTCCTGGTGTTGCTGCGCTGGCCTGCCAGTCGCGCGATGCCCATTGCCTATCTAGTTGCTGCAGGTCTGGCACTACTGGTGTGGGAAGTCTCCGCCACTAAAATCCTAGCCGCCAGCATGAATGGCCTGATCGTTGCCGGGACGCTGATATACATCATTTTCGGGGCAATATTGCTGCTCAATACGCTGCAGCAAAGTGGCGCGATAGCCACTATTCGCCAGGGTTTTTCCGATATCACGCCAGACCGGCGCATACAGGTCATCATCATTGCCTGGCTGTTTGGTTCCTTCATCGAGGGGTCAGCTGGCTTCGGCACGCCGGCAGCCGTCGCTGTGCCACTGATGGTCGGTCTTGGTTTTCCCGCCATGGCTGCAGTGGTAGCAGGTATGATCATCCAGAGCACGCCCGTCTCATTCGGCGCAATGGGAACACCAATTCTCGTAGGNGTTAGTACCGGCCTATCCGCGGATCCCGAGATGGCGGCCTATGCTGCTGAACGTGGATTTGCCGAATGGGACCAGTTCCTGGAATTTATCGCAGCCCGGGTTGCCCTCATTCATGCCCTGGCTGGCACCTTCATACCCTTGTTGGTGACAGCAGTCATGACCCGTTTCTTTGGCGCAAATCGCTCATTCGCTGAGGGCTTCCGGGTGTGGAAATTCGCGCTATTTGCAGCCTTCGCCATGACCATCCCTTACCTGCTGGTTGCCACATTTCTGGGCCCGGAGTTCCCCTCTATGTTTGGCGGCATGATTGGCCTGGCTATCGTCGTCAGCGCAGCCAAGGCTGGCTTCTTGATGCCGCCCGCAAACGAAAACTGGGATTTTGACTCACCGGATAAATGGGATGCGGAATGGACAGGCAGACTCAAGCACTCTGTCGACGCCCCGGCTCCCGCGTCCATGGGGTTGATCAGGGCCTGGTCACCTTACGTTTTCGTTGCTGGCCTGCTGATACTTACTCGCTTGCGGGCGCTCGATCTTGAATCGATCCTGCGCGCAGACTTTGTCACCTGGAATTGGCCGCAGATTTTTGGCAGTGATATCTCCGCATCATTCCAGATTCTATGGTCACCGGGTACGATTTTCATTCTAGTCAGTCTGATCACCATAGGTCTGCATGGCTTACGGCTTCCAGACTACGGCCAAGCAATGTCCAGCTCTCTCAAGACCCTGTTGCCTGCCTCCACAGCACTCGTGTTTACCGTGCCAATGGTGCAGGTGTTCATCAACTCCAGCGGTGGTGCTGCGGGATACGAGCAGATGCCCATCGCACTNGCTGAGGGAGTTGCTAACGTAGCTGGCTCGGCGTGGCCGTTCTTTGCAACCTTCATCGGCGGACTCGGTGCTTTCGTCGCTGGCAGCAATACCGTGAGCAATATGATGTTTTCCCTGTTTCAGTTCGGCGTTGGAGAACGCATTCTGGCGGACCCTATCTGGATAGTTGCATTGCAGGCGGTTGGCGGCGCCTCAGGCAACATCATCTGTGTGCATAATGTGGTCGCGGCCTCGGCTGTCGCTGGACTGGTTGGCAAGGAAGGTGCGGTGATTCGCAAGACACTGTTGCCATTCCTCTACTACGCCCTCATATCTGGCTCTATTGGTTACGGCATAGTAAACCTCAGCAGCGGTGTCCTTAATGTGGGTTTCGTNCTGGCCGCCCTGATCGTATTGACGATTAGTTATCACATCGTGAAGTACAATCGACGCCAAACCATCTAAGTAATCCGGTATGATCGTCGGTCCGGAACCCGCCTCCAGGCCGCAGCAGTCAATGAACAATACCCCCGTTCAGCAATTCAAATCCGCTCCCAGGCAACTCATTATCGCGACCGCAGGCCATGTNGATCACGGCAAGACGGCGCTGGTCGGGCAGTTGACTGNCNTCGAAACTGACACCCTGCAAGCTGAAAAAGACCGNGGGCTGACGATCAACCTCGGTTATGCCTATCATCATTTCCAATCTGAAAAAAACGGTGAAACCAGGCCATTCACACTCGGATTCGTGGACGTGCCGGGGCACACGGATTTCATACACAATATGCTCGCAGGCGTTGGCAGTGTGGACTTCGCCCTGCTAGTGGTGGCAGCCGACGATGGCATCATGCCGCAGACGCGAGAACACCTTGCCATTTTAGGGCTACTTGGTGTAAGCGAACTTGCTATTGCGATCTCCAAGATAGATCGGGTAGATGCCACACGCGTGACGGCAGTAGAGCAGGAACTTGAGATGTTCCTGCAATCTTTTCAATTTGAACGCGCCCACTTTTTCCCTGTATCCAATATCAACGGTGATGGCATAGCTGAGTTGCAGCGGCACCTCGAAATGCGTGCTTTGATTCTTAGTGACAGGACAACAGACGCCGGAAAAAGCGGCACTCGATTTTTAATTGATCGAAGCTTCTCCGTCAAAGGGATTGGTACCGTGGTGACCGGCAGCTTGCGGGCGGGAAGGCTCGCTGAGGGAGATCAGCTTGTATTGGCCCAGCACGATGAAGCAGCACGAATCAAGGGGATTCGTTTGGATAAAGACCCGATTTCAGAGCTTGATCCCGGTCAAAGAGCCGCATTGAACATCACCCTGCCTCAAGATCTGGTGCAGCGGGGCAGTTGGCTGATAGAGGCGGATATGCTGCATCCCTTAGCTCGCTTTGATTGCCGGATTATGCCGCTGAAGCAGGACGCTTCGTTTCGACCAAGTGCCCAGTACCATCTCTACCATGGCAGTTCCCATTACCTGGTCAGTATTAGAAGTCTCGACCCAGTAGTGGGATATTTTCAGATTCGCAGCCATGAACCATTGCAAGCCTGCTATGGCGATCGCTTCATTATTCGCGACCCAGGCGCAACGGAAACCCTTGCAGGGGGATATGTGATTGACACTTACGTACCCCGTCGCGGTCGCAGCAGCGAAGCGAGGTTGCTGGAGCTTGCAGCCAAAGACAATAAACCAGCAGCTGCGCTGGCAAAACTATTGAACGAAGTCGAGCTTGGAGTTGACTTGCAACAGTTCGGTCGCAATTACAATATCCCATTGGACAATGTCCAAGTGCTGCTTGAGAGCAGCGCCTCTGAGGCAATAGTTTTTCCAGCAAACAATCTGCTGGGGAATCGCGCACTGGGACTTTCGCAGTTTGAATCGCTACAAAACGTCATATTGAAATTGATCAGTGAATTTCATCAAAGCTACCCCAGTGAAACCGGAATCTCAGAACCGCAACTCTCACGACAGCTGGAGATACCCAATATCCACATGATTCTCAGTCTGGTGATTGAGCATCTACGAAGCAGCGGTAAAATTTCGCGTGTAGGCACATTACTGCAGCTGCCCGATCACAAGGCAGTGCTAAGCAAAGAAGAAACAGAATTCATGGAAAAAATCCATCCGCTGTTAATGAGTGCCGGCAACGTCCCACCACGCACGCGAGAACTAGCAGAGGTGACTGGCATCCCATTAAAAGCGTTAGAACGTATTCTGAGAGAAGTGACCAAGTCAGGCAACCTCGTGCAGGTAGCACAGAACCGCCACTTTTTACCTACAACCGTTGCCGAACTTGCAAGTTTCACTGAAGCACTGGCAGCCAGCAAAGAAGATGGAGCTTTTTCAGTCATCGAATTTAGGGATGCATCAGGCATTGGCCGGAATCTCTGCATCGAAATTCTTGAATATTTCGACGGCCGGGGGTTTACCAGACGCGATGGCAATGCCCGACTCATACGCACCGACAAAGACAATATTTTCGCTTAACGCCGCTACCAGAATTTCACTGTCTGGTTCACGTCATTTAAAAATTGACCTAAACGGTGACGAAGCTGTCGACCACTATTTCGCAATGGAAAAGGCACTCTGTTTCCAACACGTCACCTCAGTTCCCCCTATAGCGGCAGGCAACCCGGAGATTGCCCGCATGGGCTGCCTGCCGTTCCTGATGCCAGCAGACCAGTTCAAAGACTGGCACCGGCTGGAGATCAGTTCAGCGGGTGCAGACGAACAGGCAGGTGGGTGTAACCCTTGACAAAACTTGAGTAGACTCGCTGCGGCGCACCAACAACTTCAACCTTGTGAAAGCGCTGCATGATCTCTTCCCAGAGAATTCGCAGCTGCATCTCTGCGAGCCGGTTACCCATGCAGCGGTGCAGACCAAACCCAAAGGAAAGATGCTGCCGCGCCTTTTCCCTATCGATTAGGAATTCATTGGCGCGGTCTATTGCTTCTTCATCTCGATTACCTGAGGCGTACCACATAACGACCTTGTCACCCGCCTTGATCTGCTTGCCACCAAGTTCAGTATCCACCAGCGCGGTTCTGCGCATATATGCCAAAGGCGTCTGCCAACGGATGATTTCGGACACCATGTTAGGAATGATGCCGTGGTTGGCCCTCAGCTTGTCATACTCAGCCGGATTTTCGTTCAGAGCCAGCACCCCGCCCGAGATCGAGTTTCGAGTCGTGTCGTTACCGCCAACAATGAGCAAGATGATATTTCCAAGGTACTCCATCGGCGGCATATTTCGCGTCGCCTCCCCATGGGCAAGCATCGACACCAGATCAGAGCCCGGCTCGGCATTAACTCGCTCATTCCAGAGTCCCGTGAACACCTGCAGACATTCCTCCATGGCAGTCCAGCGCTCCTCATTTGAGCTCACTACCCCGGCGCCAGGAATTGCAGTCGCAGCGTCAGACCAATAGGTAAGCTTGTAGCGGTCTTCAAATGGAAAATCGAACAGGGTTGCGAGCATCTGTGTGGTCAACTCGATTGAGACATATTGCACCCAATCAAATTCCTTTCCTACTGGCAGCCCGTCAAGAATGGTGCACACCCGCTCTCGTATTATGCTTTCCAGTCGCTTCAGATTCGCAGGCGCGACGACAGGCTGGGCAATTCGGCGCTGATCATCATGCTTCGGAGGATCCATGGCAATAAACATGGGCAGAGTGAACTCCTCGTAGGAGTCGATGATGCCTACCGTGGGTTCAGATGAATATATGTGCGGTGAGGTGTCCACCTCCATAATGTCACTGTATTTTGTCACGGACCAGTAAGGTCCGACAGCGGACTCTGCACAGAAATGTACCGGATCTTCCTTGCGCAGCCTTTCCAGAAACGGCAGAAACTCGTTGGTATGCCAAATTCCCGGATGGGACACATCTATTTTCTCTATCGGCATGGTCCAGGGATCTTTCCCAACCATGCTCCAGCTGCTCTGCTCTGGAATCTTAGAAGCCCGCATCTTGGTCGAATTTTCACTCATTGGTTCCTACCCCTTCGAATCTCATTTTCATGTCATCGAATCTAAAACTGAAACTCCGGCGTGGTAACGACCAAGCCATCAAGTTCATCAGTGATTTCTATTTGACAGGATAGGCGCGAGTTTCCCTGACGATCTGTGCTCAAGCTAAGCATGGCTTCCTCGGTGGGGCTAAGNTCTCCGACCTTAGCTANCCACTCTTCCTGAACGTAGACGTGACAGGTNGCGCAAGAGCAGGCACCGCCGCAATCCGCGTCGATTCCGGGCACNCCGTTGGTNAGGGCCGCCATCATGACGGAGCCTCCAGCCTTGGCCTCGACTTCATGCTCTTCACCCGTGTGTTCTATAAATCGAATTTTTGCCATGAAACTAACANATCCCCCATGTTTGTGGTCGCGCAACCTTACCAATTTGTTAAGCTCAACAAAAGCGCGGGGATTCCAATCTCCACCACNCACACCTTGGCTGGCGCCGTGCTGGGCGTCGGGCGAGCGCNNGGAATCGGTGCTTTGAACATGNGCGTGGTGGGCAGGATATTTCTCTCATGGATCATCACTTCCCGGTGGGCACAACTCTCTCAGTCCTGTTCTTTTTCCTGTCTCGGGCCATTTTCGGTTAGCAGCCCAGCGACTTTTGGGGCTTAATAGTGCCAAATTCTTTGCTACCCTAGAGAATAACCTTACTTAAGTCTGATCTGCATGTCCTCAGCCAAATCAAACGNCCGGT
The DNA here is from genome assembly GCA_002684935.1 of Gammaproteobacteria bacterium. GTDB lineage: Bacteria > Pseudomonadota > Gammaproteobacteria > Pseudomonadales > Pseudohongiellaceae > UBA9145. The sequence goes on along the minus strand of NYWC01000058.1, from coordinate 21,376 downwards.
CTTATCAAATCGTGCTCGCGAGTGCATGCCTACTGTTGTTCCTGTCTTTCGGATATCGGGCTGGTTTTGGCTTGTTCATGGTGCCTATGACAGAGGCGCGTGAATGGGGGCGTGACGTCCTCGCGATGGCTCTGGCGATTCAGAATTTNTCTTGGGGAGTGTGTGCGATTNTCGCCGGCGCTTTGGCGGACAAGTATGGCAATTTACGGGTGCTGCTAAGCGGCGTTGTGCTTTACGCCATCGGCATGATGGGCATGTCAATCTCANCCACTGAAGTACACATCATCAGCACNGCCGGNCTGCTGGTGGGTGCTGGCGTTGCCGGCACCTCNTTTGGCATCGTNCTNCCCTCCATTGCGCGNGCAGTGCCAGAAGAGAAACGNGCCCGGGCAATGGGCATTGGGACAGCTGCCGGCAGCTTCGGCCAGTTTNTGGTGGTGCCAATNATTCAAACCGTGGTTGACAGCGTTGGCTGGATTAGCGCTCTGCAGTATCTTGGGCTATCTGCCCTCCTNATGGCCATATTCTGTATCCCCTTGGCCAGATATGGCGGCNCCAGTGAGGCTCATGCTGACAAANCACAGGCCGCTNTCAGCATCACNGANATCGCACNTCGCGCTTGCTCAGTCAGGTCTTATCGATTTCTGGTNTTCGGCTTCTTTGTGTGCGGCTTTCATGTCGCTTTTATCACCGTGCACATGCCGGGCTATGTCGTCGACCTGGGACTCGACCCACAGGTTGGCGCCTGGAGTATCAGTCTGATTGGGCTATGCAACGTGATTGGCGCATACTACGCCGGCGTATTGAGCGGCAGGCACTCCATGCGCGCCCTGCTGACCTATATTTATCTCGGGCGCGTGATTGCCATCACCCTGTTCTTGCTGGTGCCGATTACTCTTACCAGCATTATGATCTTCAGTGCCGGCATGGGATTTTTGTGGCTCGCCACGGTGCCCCCTACCTCAGGATTAGTGGCCTTATTTTTTGGCACGCGCTATATGTCTTTTCTATACGGCATAGTTTTCCTAAGTCACCAGCTTGGCAGCTTCTCGGGGGTCTGGCTAGGAGGGTGGATGTATGAACAATACGGTAATTATGACGGCATCTGGTATGTTGGTATCTTGCTGGGTGTAGCTGCTGCCGCTCTCCACTGGCCCATCAAGGAAGAAGATTATTCCGGACGCCTCACAACAGCGCGGACAGCCTGATTCATTAGATCACAAATTATTATNGAAATTCGACCACATCAGACAGAGGGGTTGATCCAGCGTTTCGAGGGCGGCAAACTGCGATCCGCACGGGCCGCTCGCCTGATTCCAAAAAACCACAAAGGTACTTACATATAGATGGCCATAGCAGAAGTGTATTCAATAACTAAACGCCCTTTCCTCGGAGCAAGGACGACACTGCTGCTCGCAGCGCTATGGCTCGCCGCATGCAGCAGTATTGTTGACGCACCCTCCAGTAATTACGGCAGCCGCGTCAAATACCTGGTACTGCACGCCACCTCCGAAGACTTCGTGGAGTCATTGCGCTTGCTGACCCAACCCACCGCCAATCCGGTCAGCTCACACTATCTCGTTCCTGCCTCAGGCGACCCAAGCTATCCGCGCAGCAGGTTGCGAGTGCATCAGCTGGTGCCTGAGCTGGAAAGAGCCTGGCATGCCGGGATTAGCTATTGGGCAGAAGAAACCGGCTTGAATGACCGCTCTATAGGTATCGAGATAGTAAATGAATTCAAATGCAGCGGCACCAGTGATGCTATCAATCAAACAGCACCTGAAGATATCCGCTGCGAATTCCCTGGCTACGACGAGGAGCAAATTCAGTTACTCATCGAACTGGTCTCAGACATCCTGACACGTTACCCAAGTATTAATCCCATTGATGTGGTTGGTCATTCCGATATTGCCATTCTAAGAAAATCCGATCCCGGGCCTGAGTTCCCTTGGCGGCGCCTCTATGAAGCCGGCATCGGCGCCTGGTATGAGGAGGAAGTTAAGGCAGAATATGAAAAACGTTTCGCGCAGCGCCTGCCGGAGATATCCACAATCCAGGACGCGCTCAATCGCCTGGGCTACTACGTCGAAGCCTCAGGCCAGTTTGACAACGCAACTCGCTACGCCATGCGCGCCATGCAGCTGCACTACAGACCGCAGAACTACGCTGGCGAGATTGACGCCGAGTCTGCCGCCATTATCTGGGCGCTTCTAGAAAAATACCGGCCAAGGGCACTGGCAGCGCTCTTGTCTGCGCACCGATAAGTCTACCGCATTACATTGAGTTGAATTTTTTGCAAATGAGTCAGTTGTGGCAGAAGAGGCAGGAGTCAAACACAATATAAATCTACCTGAATATTATGTATACATTTTTTAGAAACCGCTTTCTTGTTAATTGGAATATTACTAAATTAGGAAGACATCACTGGTTCAGCACCTCTCCAACCCAAATTTAAGGGTATGCTACCTATAAGTCTCTAGATATAGAGCCCAAGCCCAGAAAAGAGAAACCTAAACTGAGAGGCTTTGGTGGTTGTCTCGAGTTTGAGAACCATGCGAAAACCACAATAAAAAAATGAGAAATTCCATGCACGACTTTTATGCAGATACTAAGTCCATCCCGACGAAACCAATGCTTGAATCCATACTTTCGGCACCACTTGGAGATGAACAAAAAGGCGAAGATCCTACCACGGCACGGTTGGAAGCAAGAGTGGCCGAGCTTCTAGGTAAGGAGGCTGCCGTATTCATGATCTCTGGGACTATGTGCAATGAAATCGCGGTACGGGTGCATTGCAATCCAGGGGATGAGGTCATTTGCGATTCTAGCTGTCATTTGCTGAATTACGAATGTGGTTCTCCAGCTGCGCTTAGCGGAGTCGTTTTGCATACATTACAGGGTGAGAATGGAATTTTTTCTCATGAAAATGTGCGAAAAGCAATTCGGCCTAACTCCCGCTATATGCCTGTCAGCAAGATGGTCCTAGTCGAGCAAACTTCCAATCTCGGCGGTGGTGCTATTTGGCCCTTGGAGACTATTGACGCTGTAGCGAAGGAAGCAAAAATTGCTGGCCTTGTCACCCATATGGACGGAGCAAGGTTGATGAACGCTGTAGTGAAAACCGGCATATCTGCTGCGCGTTACGCGCAGGATTTCGATTCAGTATGGATAGACTTCTCCAAGGGACTTGGTGCCCCCTGCGGTGCAGTAATAGCTGGCTCCGCTGAATTTTGCGAACAAGCCTGGCGGCAAAAGCAGGCGCTCGGTGGAGCAATGCGCCAATCCGGAGTGTTGGCGGCGGCCTGCCTGTATGCATTGGATTATCATATTGAACAGCTTGCCGCAGACAATTCGCTAGCAGAATCTATTGGGGAGCGCATTCGGTGTCTACCGGGGGTCAAGGACATGCTGCCGGTAGAAAGCAATATAGTGATATTTGATGTCACCGAAAATTCACCGACTGCTGCAGAAATCGTTGAATTACTGCAAAATGCAGACATACTCGTCGGAGCATTTGGGGAACGGCGGATTCGTGTTGTTACTTGTTTAAATGTAAACCAGTCGTCAGGGGACAGACTAGTTCAAGCATTATCCTCTATTCTCAAAGGCTAGCTGCCGATTTGCAGCTAACTGAATTAGAACGGGACCTTGGTGGTCGATTCAGAAATGAATAAGACAGTTACTGCTTTTCCACCTTCATTCTGGGCTTTTGCAGTGTGCCTGATAGCAAGCCTCTACGTTCATTTTTCCGTGCCGCCAACCTGGGTTGAGCAAAAAACCACGATTCAAGTGTTCGTCAACGATCAGGGTCAATACTACTTTCTAGAAGAAGAGAAGGTTGTTCTGATAAATGAAATCATAGCTTACGAAGAGTCGCCGTTACGACAACAGGTGCTGGATCAAGTTAGAGACACCCCGAATCTGGAGGAGCAATGGGTTGTAGAGCTGGATGCGACAACTGGTGCGGAAAAAGTTTCAGCTCTTAAGGCCAGTCCACATTTTGGGGCCTGGTCATTATTGCCAGCACTCGTTGCCATCAGTCTCTGTCTTCTCACTAGGGAGCCTTTGTCATCCTTGTTTGCAGGAGTGGTGGTTGGTGCATTTATGCTGGGTAATTTTAATCTGCTAGATGAAGTTCTAATTCCAGCATTTGCGAGTTCAAATTCTGCAAGCATCCTGCTCTTATACCTATGGTTGCTTGGTGGTTTGTTAGGAGTTTGGTCAAAAACCGGGGCTGCTCAGCAATTTGCCGAGTTCATGGCACACAAGTTTATACGTGGTCCAAGGTCGGCGAAGTTTATTGCCTGGCTGCTTGGGATGGTTTTTTTTCAAGGTGGCAGCATCAGTACCGTTTTAGCAGGAGTTGCGATAAAGCCATTGGCGGACAAAAATCAAGTGAGCCATGAGGAAGCTAGCTATATAGTTGACACAACTGGAGCGCCAGTTGCTTCGCTTCTGGCTTTTAATGCATGGCCACTTTTCGTGCAGTCACTCATCTTTGTGCCTGGCGTTGCTTTTCTTAGCACAGAAGCCAGCAGAATCAATTTCTACTTTAGCAGTTTAATCTTTAGTTTCTACTCTATTCTCGCGATCCTTGGGGCTTTGGCGCTAAGTTTGAATCTCACTGTGTTGCCAGGCAAGGGATTGATGAAGGCACGGCAGCGAGCCGCTCAAACCGGCGAATTAGATCGCGGTGAAGCTATCCCTATCAGTGCCCCCGAATTGCATACCAACCAAGTGCCAGCGGGTTACTCGTCTTCTATCGTGGAGTTTATTGCTCCGCTGCTTTTACTAATATTCATATCATTTGGGAGCTTTGTGTTGCTTGGATCCCCTCAGGTGAACTGGGCTTTTGGAGCGGCACTTTTGCTGGCAATCCTAATTGCTCTTTTAAAGGGGATGAACTTGAGGCACGTCATAGATGGTATCGGTAATGGCTTAAAAGGCGTCATCATGGCTGTAACCATAATGATGCTGGCTATTACCTTGGGGAGCATCAGCGACGAAACAGGGGGTGGGTTGTACTTAATAGATCTCCTGGGAGATAGGGTCCCTTATTATGCATTGCCAGCAGCATTATTAGCACTCACTATTATCACTTCAATTTCCACCGGCAGCAGCTGGGGAACCTATGCAGTCGCATTCCCACTCGCAATGCCTCTGGCCTGGGCCATTGCAGAAGGACAAGCCATCGCAAATCCACAGCTGTACATGTCTATTTGTTTCGCTTGCGTGCTAAATGGGGGGGTATTCGGCGATCAGTGTTCCCCGATATCTGACACAACTATTCTCAGCGCGACCACTACCGGATGTGACTTAATGGATCATGTTAAGACGCAGTTTGAACCTGCATTCTATACAGTAGGGCTATCCGCGATATTGTGGACGATCTCAGTTGTTGTTGTCGCTTGAGCTTCAGAAACATGCAGGCAATCTANACAACCCCACCGCTAGATCTCNGTTCATCTAAAATTTGAAAAAGCTGTAGTCAATGATATTTATCCNTGGGTATAAAAATCGCGATCTCGANGTTTCCATCGAATGCACCGTCTCGAGTTTTTCATGCTGTTTCTGAAATTCATGACAATCATATAGTGAATTCATGAAAGCTCTTATTTCTCTCTTCCTGTTTGCGCCGTCCTTGGTGCCAATGGCAACCAATGCGGGCTCTCTGTGGAGGCTAGCCAGTCGATCGCNGTTNGACAAGCGCGTAGCGCGAAGNACGCCTGCTCCGACTATCGCTCCGCTGNGCACGANCTCCNNCAGCANTCATACCGGGCACCCCTCTCTCACTAGCCAAAGTNAACTGAATTTCTTAAGCTATTAGCCTATCGTGTCTTTCAGACCACTTACTTAAATCAGAGCAAAGAGAAAGAGTTGTTTATGTCAACAATATCTAGGTATTCCCTAGCCGAAGAGAGCACCATTCAAGATTTCGTTTATGATTATTCATGTCGAGCCTTGCTGGGAATTGTATGGATTAGCTCTTTTANTTTTGGCCTGTACATCTTGGCAAACTACGCTGCTGCGTATTTTGATAATGATCTTCAGCGCTGGAATGATGTACTTCCTGAAATCTATACACCGGGACAACCAGCAGCATCGATCGGCATTGGACTGCATTTTGCAGCGGGGGGACTAATCTTATTGTTAGGCGGGCTTCAACTTATTGGAAGCATTCGCCTCAGTTATCCAGTGTTTCACCGGTGGAGTGGTAGGTTTNATGTTTTTGTATCCATGATTGCAGCTCTCGGAGGACTCTCCTTTATCGCAATTCGAGGAACTGTAGGCGGCACTGTTATGGATATCGGTTTTTCAGGCTATGGCATTCTCATGTTTATCGCTGCAATTCAGACCATGAGACATGCGATGANGCGGAACTTTATGGTCCATCAAGCCTGGGCTTGGAGGCTTTATGCGTTAGCGATTGGATCGTGGTTGTATAGAATGGACTATGGCTTGTGGCTGCTGCTGACAGACTGGATTGGACATACAGAGCAATTCGATGGGTGGTTCGACAATGTTATGTCCTTCTTTTTCTATGTTCCCAATTTGATGATTGTAGAGCTAATGATCCGAGCACGCGATAGATCAAAGAATGTCCGAATCAGAAATGCAGCATCAGCCAGCATGATTATTGCGAGTATAGTGCTTGTCATTGCTACTTGGGGGTTTGCGAGAGTTGCTTGGATTCCCGCTATCACAGAATGGGCAATCGGCTAACGGGAACAGTCGAAAAATGATGAGCTGATGAAAACCTTTTCGACTCTATCGATCTTGCTGTTTCTATTTCTATTGGCGACGACTATTATGAGGAGCTAACCGCAGACGTCACACCTGCTGAAGTCAATACAAAGAAAAAGCGATTTTGGTACAACTAAGAATACATCTGCAAAATTCCACATGGCACGAAATTTAAGAGCAGAACTTAAAGAAAAAAATAAGCCTTTGCGCCAGTAGAAATAAAGCGAGAGGGGNNAACTGGGTGAACTGTATNGATGAAGTCTCTTCACTGCGCGCCGGAGTAACGCTCAGCAATCAAGAGCTATGCAATATTTTTAAGTGTTCTCNGCAATGATCGATCGATTTTTAGCAGACTCTTAAAGTATTCTAATAAAGGTACTCCCTAGTAACCGCTAAGCCAGCACCTCGCCCTAGGGGCACACCCCGATAAGTCAGGACAATCCCATTGCACCCGCATACATATTATTCTGGACGTACGGTTAGTTAATATTATGCCGCTTTCCTACTCAGCTTTGTTCTTTCTGTTTATCCAATAAAATTGCTATCAGCTCCCGCGGTCTAACTTATTTTGCCCTCCATATTTGATATCNCTACCCTTTTATTAGTCGGTGAAGGCAAGAAGTGTAACAACTTATTTTGAAATTGCTGTGCTAAGCTAGCTAAGAGTGNTGTGTTTAAGACCACTTCTCATTTACTAACACACCTAAGACAAAAAATTCGAATAATGGTGTTCACCGTAAGGATATCCTGATATGAATCTTGTAAATAAACCAATATTTGTTGCAGTTTGCACTCTCGCACTCAACCTGCTTTCAGCGCCTTCGATTGCTCAAGATGAAAGAGATATAGGANAAGTAGGAGAAAGCCCATACGAAGTTGTAACCTATTGGGCTGAGCCTTTTGCAGAGAAAGGGTTCGCTTTTGGCGGTGCGTCGGGGGTACTGTCAGACCACCCGGGCCGCCTGATCGTCAGTCAGCGGGGTGAAACCAGAATACCTTTGGATGTGCCCGAAGATTTTCACGGGTTTGCAGGCGAGCTCGGAATCAGCGTTTTAACAGAAGGTGAAAGACGAACCTGGCAGAACTGCATTTTTGTTCTTGACGCAAACGGTAATTTGGTTAGTGTCTGGGATCATCTTGATTACCTCTGTGAAGGGGCCGATGGCCCGGGTCCAGAGCGCATTAGAGTGAGCCCTTATGACCCTGAACGCAAGCTATGGGTAATCAATCAAACTCATCATCAAATTTATGTGTTAGCCAATGATGGGAGTGAACTATTGGCAACTTATGGTGAAAAAGGTGAGCCAGGCAAAGACGCATCGCACTACGGCAGTCCGCAAGATGTAGCATTTATGCCAGATGGCCGAATCCTTGTAGCTGATGGCCTGATTAACAATCGAGTTGTTGTATATGATAACGAGATGAACTACATGACCGAGTTTGGGACTGAAGGAGCGGTTCCTGGAGGGACCAATGGAATTCATTCCCTGAGTATAGGGCCTGAAGGGCGGATCTTTGTTCTTGACCGATCGGGTAATGGCGTAAATATTTGGCGAACAGGAGAGAGCTTCACAGAATTTAGCTTCGAGCGTCGTATTGATATTTCAGGTATGGCGTTAGATATTATTGTTAACAAGAACGACTTTTGGATGACAGCTCACAATCCGTTGCGCTTCATTAATTTCGATTTTGAAGGCAACCAAAAATACACCTGGGTGGTTCCCGCNGAATTACCCGACGGTTTTCGCGAAGTTCACAGCTTTAGNGTTTCCTCCGAGGGCGTAATGTACGGAGGCGATAATATCTATGGGCGACCCCAGAAGTGGATAGCCAAGCCTGGCGCGAGTTCAGAATTGCTGATCGAACCACCTTGGATTGGATACTAGGCAGTACTATTTATGAGGGTTGTCCCGCCAGTGTGGGGTGCTGGCTGGGCGATTACTAGGAAACAGGGGGTGGGGGTATTTTGAGTAGCCGTTCTATGCTCACCAAAGACGGCAATCTACTTAAGGTAGATGGGATTAAAGGATAAACCCTGGTGGTACCGGAAAAGAAAGTGGCGGAAGAGGCAGGAGTCGAACCCACCAAGCCTGTTATTAACAGACTTCACCGGGTTTGAAGTCCGGGCACCCCACCGGGGATGATACTCTTCCACGGCAAAGTGTATCACAAGCTTGCCATACCTCCAGCGCGCAGGAAGGCGGAGGCGTAGCAGAAACCAGGGTCAGTCGACGCTGTTAAGGCGCCAGTCGTAGCGCGAGAATCGAATACCCAAGTCACCNTTGATCAGGCGCTGTGCCTGCGACTGGGATAGACCAAGCGCACCGGCTTGCTCACCCAAAAATTCAGCAACAGAGTCATACCCCAACCAGCCACGCTCAAAGTCTTCCCCATACCAGCGAAATATCGGCGAGATCACGAGCCTGNTNCCTTCGACATANTTACGGGACCTGTCCTCCAGAAACAGCTGGGTGTTACGNGCAAGCTGCACCTGCAGGCTGGCGCCGGTATAAGCCTCATTGCTGAGCGCAGGGCAACCAATGGCAGCACAATTTACCGCAAAGTGAATGCGTGGATCGCGATAGCGACTCCATCCCCTGATCATGCCGTGTTCCACATCATCGAGTGACATCTGCTCTCCAAACAGGGCAACAATGTNCCTGCGCCATGGTGCGCCGGGCAGGAATCCAATATCGCGGATAGAATCTATGTCAGGGAATTCACTGAGAATCAGTTCAACCGTCCACGCGTTATAGGCATTGATAAGGAAAGCGAGCTGTTCGTCCAGTGACCAGCTGTCGAAATCGGGCCGCGTGACAGCAGCGAGGCTATCCAAGTAGGCCTTTAGCTGCTGCCGCTGCCCTTGCAAGGCAGCGTAGTCCACCCGACTGACGCGCCCGTAATTTTCAAGATGAACGAAACTGTTCAGCAAGTTGTTCCAGCGATCATGCGGGAACTGGCCCTGCACTCCCTGGCCAAACGCACTCTGTGAAGTGAGCCAAAACAGCATAATCGCGATCAGACGTTTGGCGTTCATAATTTTCCCGCGATTCTGCAAAAAGGCGTCAGGATAAGNTAATTCCTCTAGGGGTACGTTGAACCGACGCCCGCAGTTTATAACCTATCCAGTCTTTGCAAAATGAAGTATTCTTGATCAACAACCTGAGTTCGTAGCCCAAAGACAAGCACTTAAAAAAACAACAAACATCAAGCATCTGAGAAAAGACTCCCAGCCTCATTGAAATTCTGGACTGGTACCTCTGACACGAGGGACAGATTGAGAGAAGAGAGCAGAGAAAAGAGAAAAGAGGTGGATGTTACTAACGAGGAGTATGGATGCATCACGCTGATATCACCGGCTGGGGTAAATGTGTGCCACCCGCGGTGCTGACCAATGACGATTTAGCCACTTTCATAGAGACATCCAATGAGTGGATCACATCTCGCACCGGTATCAAAGAGCGCCGCATCTGCCACTGCAATTTCTCAGATATGGCCCTGGTTGCTGCTAGCAGGGCACTGGCGGCAGCTGATCTTGATCCCAAAGACCTTGACTTGATCCTGCTAGGCAGCCTTACCAATGACTCGCTTTGTCCCAATACCGCTTCCCTGATAGCTGATGCTTTGGGCGCCCGCAATGCGGCAGCGCTGGACATTAATTCAGCCTGTACTGGTTTTCTCTACGGCCTGCATATCGGTACCAACCTGATCCGCACCGGAGCCCACAAAAAAGTACTGGTTCTTGGCGGCGAGTTTATCTCCCATTATATGAACTGGAGCCGCCGCGACGTGGCGGTGCTGTTTGGCGATGCCTGTGGTGCGGTTGTACTGGAAGCCACAGACAAGCCAGTGGGTTTGATATCAGCAAAAATTGGCTGCGAAGCGGACGCCAAGTATGCAATTCAGATCACGAACCTGGGCTCAGCCTACTCACGCCTGTCAGAGGAATTTCTCTACGTAGGCTGGAATTTCGAAGGTCAGGAAGTCTTCAAACGCGCCGTTAAAAGCATGGCACAAGCCTGTGCAGATGTGCTCGAGGAAGCTGGATTAAGCGTCGACGACGTCAACCTGGTAGTACCACATCAGGCTAACAAGCGCATACTCGATGCGCTGGCCAAGCGCGTCGGGATCAATGAAGAGCGAGTTTTCGTCAATGTGCACAAGTACGGCAATACTTCGGCGGGCACCATTCCGGTCGCTCTGACCGAAGCTCTGGAGAACGGTCGCATCAAACCCGGGGATTACGTCCTGTCCGCCACTTTCGGCGCCGGATTAACTTGGGGAGCAGCACTTATTCGCTGGGGTGATAGAGTAACGCCTCTGCAAGTTTCTGATGCTGAGTTACCGCCCTGCGACAAGACTGCGCTTGAGATCCTTGAACCCCATATTAAGCGCTACGCTGCGCACGCCGAATCCGGCTAGCGCCAATTCTGCCCCAAGGACTCGCGGCCCGGGCTATTCCTTTCTGGAGGGGTCAGTCTTATACTGACTGACTTTCGAAAAATTCCAACAGAACGAGACCAGAAACCAGAATAAAGGAAGCGTCAAAGATGACCATGCCCGCGAATATAATCCTGAGGAAACTCCTGGCACTGACTTGCCTGGTTTTCTTATGCAATCCAATTCACAGTCTGGCCCAGGCAGGTCCGCTAACTACCAGTGCGGAACCTTTCAAGCTTGGCACTTTCGGCATTGACGGCATCCCCACTGTTGGCGTCGTACTGCGCGACCAATTCATCATCGAAGTCAAAGCAGCGAATACGGCACTGGAAGTAAATCCTGCCTACCCCAAGGTCCCGATGCCGGCGGATATGATTGAATTGATTGGTCGCTACGAATACGGCCTGAAATACAGGCTCTATGAAATTGTTACCTATATGGTAAATAACAATCTGGTTTCCGGCAGTAACCAGGCAGCCTATGTGCATGAGCACGACGACGTACATGTGATGGCTCCCATCCAGTATCCGGGCAAGATTCTCAATGCCGCAGTGAACTTCTATAGCCACGTGAGCGAACAGGCTACACCAGAGGAGCGAATCGCTGAGCAACGCAGGCGACGGGAGGAACGCGGTGTGCCCTACCTATTTCTAAAACCTTCCCGCGGCGCCGTGATTGGTGCAGATGATACAGTAATGATTCCTTATGGCCGCAACCGTACTGATTGGGAAGTGGAATTGGGCACGGTGATTGGCCGACCCGCCAAATATGTTGATGCGACCAGCGCACAAGACTATGTGTTCGGTTATGTGGTGACTATGGACATTTCGGATCGCGGCGGACGTCCACCGGGCGGCAATGCCACCCGCTCGGATTGGTTCGTTGGTAAGGGCCACGATACCTTTGCTCCCATGGGGCCCTGGATCGTGCCAAAAGAGTTTTACGGCGATCCGATGTCCAATCTTGTTCAAACCTTGACGGTGGACGGCGAGGTCATGCAACGCGCCGAGGCTGGCGACATGATCCATTCGCTTTGGGAAATAATTGAGTATGCCTCTTCGATCATCACGCTTTATCCCGGAGATGTCATTAACAATGGCACTTCTGGCGGCACAGGCATGGGCACTGCGGTACGCGGAGAGCAGCGCTTCCTGCAATCCGGCGAAATCATGGAAGCCAGCATCGATGGCATTGGTAGCATGTCAATTCAGGTAGAGGCAGANCCCCCGCCACCCGGTGGCACTGGTTCACGTCTGCCGCCTGTCAACAGCTACCGCTAGTTCACCGGCAATCANGTCAACGACTGACATGAATAGTCCCGAGTCAGAGGAGCCGGGACTAATGGTTTACATCTGCACTTAATTGAAATCGACAAAGGAATCACTCAAATTTATGTCGCTTGATGTCATTGCCTTTNTAACAACAGTTGCTGCCCTCATTGGATTCTGGTGGCTGAGCGACAAGATCAAACGCTTTGCTCTACATAGTGTGCTCATGCGCTGCCGCGGGGAGAATCTGCAGCTACTTGATCAGACGCTGGTGTTACGCGGCGTATGGCCCACCCGACACAAAAATGGCAACCTGGTTTTGCGGCGGCGCTATAGCTTTGAGTTCACCAGCACCGGAGAGGCGCGCCACAAGGGGCAAGTAATTTTGCATGGCTTGCAGTTAAGCCAACTGCATCTCGACCCTTATATCATGCCAGCTGAGCCAAAAAGGCTGCAGTAGCCTTGGTTGCTCGACACCTGACTCAGCGAAAACATGCTGGTCGTGCTTGTTATGAAAGCTTCTGCCCTCCAGAAAAAATTGCGGGGTAATACCGCAACAGACAAAGCGCCCTGGCCACGACATAAATAATCATCGCCCACCACAGCCCTGTCACGGCAAAATCATCAATCAATAGCCACCACATCAGCAGAAAAACGGCTAGCGATTGAATTGCTGCATTGCGCATTTGTCGAGTAAAAGAAACTCCAATAAAAATCCCGTCGAGTTGAAATGCAGCTACCGACAGCAGGATGTATATTGCTGCGNCATAACTCATACCAGACGCATAGCCGCGCACCGATTCAATGTCAGTNAACNCAGAGACAAACANCGAGCCAAACATCAGAACTGACAACGCGAGCAAGATTCCCGACACAACCGCNAATTCACTGGTGCGCTTCACTGCTTTCTTGAATGCAGCCCTGTCATTAGCACCATANGCCTTACCAACNAGAGCCTCTGCTACGAATGCGTAGCCGTCGAGAANAAAGGCCGCGAATGAGATGATCTGCAGNAGAATGTGATTCGCCGCCAGNGCCACATCTCCAAACTGTGCGCTCTGATTTGTGAAAAACGCAAATGAAAATACCAGCAGCAGCGTTCTNATCATGATATCCAGGTTCGCCGCGACCGCGACTTTCACTTTTTCGCGATCAATTATCCGCTGCAAGGACCAGAATGCTTCATTCGAACCCAGGTTCACGCGCAGGGAACGATAGATGATCCATGTACCCACCAAAACAGCAATCCATTCCGCAATTACCGTGCCCAGCGCAATACCCGANGCCCCCATACCCAGGCCGCCAGCGAAAATAATATCCAGAATAATATTCAGGCCATTNAGAAACAGCTGCAGACCTAGNAGTAACCTGTTTTTACCCAGACCTATAAGCAAGCCCGCACCAACGAAGCTGGCTAGCGTGGCAGGTGCCCCCCATATACGGATGGCGAAGTAGGCGCGTGCAGTTTCCTCTACTGCCGCACTTCCATCTAACGCAGCGAACGCAATGATCTGAATCGGCCATTGTAAAGCGATCAGGATAAGAGCCAGCGATAACGCCATGAGAAGCGAACGTCCCAGGATGGTTCTGATTTCGATTTGATCATTAACGCCCCGCGCCTGGGCGACAAACCCGGTNGTACCCATACGCAGGAAACCAAAGCCCCAGTAGACAAATGAAAAAATCATTGCCCCAAAAGCAATTGCGCCGAGGTCTTCAACCGAGCCCAAATTACCGATCACAGCCGTATCTACCAGTCCAAGAATAGGCACCGCCGCATTGGCCAGAATCAGCGGCCANGCCTGCTGCAGGATCCTGCCATACTCAAGCTGCGAATCGCTCATACTCTTNTGACTTTCCACGATAATCTGNCAGATTGGCGATATATCATCAGGGGGCCCGAAACAAAGANATCCGGAACTTTCATATTGACTGTTGGTNCTAGTTTCTANTCACTGGCCGCGAGATCCGGAACAGGAGCNACCCATGACAGCCTCGAGCAAANATTCAGGGAATCCACCACTGAGTAAGGTGGCNGTGCTGATTAACATCTTTGCCGCACCGCGGGAAGCGCTGCAGGAACTGAAACTACTTCCCAGTATTTTGTTTCCCCTGCTGCTGATCATTTCCTGCAACGGCCTCATTCTTGCATAGTACCTCAGTATCCTTGACTTCGAATGGTACATAGATGATGTGTCAAGCACTGCAAACATCGCAGAGGAAAACCTCCAAGAAGCGAGAGATAACTTTGAGAACATGTCACGCAATACCATGATGGGGTTTTCGCTACTAGGCAGCGTGGTTGGTCTATCAGCCATATTCCTGGTTCAAGCCGTTTATCTGAGCCTGGTCGCCGCACTGCGCGGTGATCGCTTCAAATTCCGGCATTGGTTTTCATTGTTATGCTGAGCCAGTGCACCTATCTTGATCTCTGTAATAGGGATGGCTGTCACAATCCTTCTAAGTCCCAACGGACAACTTAGCGCCTACGACTTCGATCCGCTGACCCTCAAAAACCTTGGTATGAAAACAGACAATGCCACTGTACTATCGCCATATAACTCAATAAGTCTCGCCATGATATGGAGCGTCGTAATTATACTACTTGGATATCATCAATGGCTTGAATGCAGTTGACTCAAAGCCTCACTCATTGTACTTGCGCCTTATCTCATAAAAGTCGGGGTTTGGGCGTTTTTAGCCTTATTCTGAACGGCAACTGTGCTAGCGTCGCGCCCCGGTGTAATAATTTTCCGTGCTTGATGTGATAAGTAAAACAGCAATAGCTAAAAGAGTCCAAGCAAGGCATCGCTCAGGCGCAATACAATGAATATCAAGAAGCTTTTCCTAATCATACTCCTTTCTGGCACCGTCATTGCCCTTCCCTTTATTAATCGGGTGATCTTGGGCACAGACGCGAAGGAGGTCAATGTCTCCGTTATCAGTCAGCGCATCATCAGCCCATCGATCCTGGCCTCTGGTTTCCTGACCCATGAGGAAGAGGTCATGTTGAGCTCTGAAGTTATCGGCAAGGTGTCGGAACTTTACGTGGAAGAAGGTGATACTGTCGCTGCTGGGGATCTGGTCTTAACAGTCGATGACAAAAACTTTATCGCCAGTCTGGATCAGGCCGAGGCAGTATTCAGGCTCAACACCATAGACATTGAAAGACAGGAAGCTCGCATCACTAATCTCGAGCGCCAGTATGAGCGCAGCCGCAGTCTGCATGNCCGAGACCTGATCGGGGACGAGGAATTCGATGNAATATCAAACCAACTAGACCTGGCCCGTATAGACCTCAAGTCCTCTGGTGAGCGCCTGGCGCAGGCTGAAGCACAGCTTGACCAGGTGAATGACCAGTTAAGCAAGACTAAAATTATCTCACCTATTGATGGTGTGATTACCAGCCTGGATATCAAGGTTGGAGAGACAGCGATCGCGAGCTCTACCAATATCCCGGGCTCCTCCCTGATGACCATTGCTAACCCGGCCAGTATCTATACTGAAGTCTTGGTAGACGAAGCAGACGTCGCCACGATCGAGGTAGGTCAACGGNCAGAAATAGTAGCTATCGCCTACCCTGACCAACCCATGCAAGGCGTGGTCAGATTCATTGCCAACAGCGCCAAGGTTGCCCCTGGACGCCAGGGGCTGAGCTTCACTGTCAAGATTGAAATCACCGATCCCGGCGATGTGGTCCTGCGTCCGGGCATGTCCTGCCGGGCTGAAATCTTCACGCGACAGGATCAGCAGGTGACCGCCGTACCCCTGCAGGCTGTCATCTTCGAAGAGGATCGTGCTGCACTGCGCAGCGAACACTACGTCTTCATCAATGATGGCGGGGTTGCACGCAAGACCAGAGTAGAAGTNGGCTTGTCCGATGATGAGTATCAGGAGNTGCTTAGCCAGATCGAAGGTAATGTAGAGATTGTGNTAGGCCCCAATCAGGAGCTGCGACACTTGCTGGATGGCGACTCNTTACAACCTACNCGAATCGAAGATGAGTAGGCCCTAACTGNACTGATCTCACATGGCACTAATCTCTCTCAATCAGATCACCAAGCATTACGAAATGGGCACGCAGACCGTGCGCGCCCTTGATGGGGTGACTGTGGAGGTAGCAAAGAACGAATATCTTGCATTCATCGGCTCGTCAGGATCTGGTAAATCTACCATGCTCAACATCTTGGGTTGCCTGGACAAACCAACCTCAGGCAACTATCACCTCAACGCCACCAACGTAGAAAATCTGGATCAAAACCAGCTCTCTGACATTCGCAACAAGGAAATAGGCTTTATTTTTCAGAGCTTCAACCTGCTCCCTNGACAAACCGCTTTATCCAATGTCATGCAACCGCTCATCTATCGGAGTATCTCTTTGCGGGAACGTAAACGCATGGCCCAGGAAGCCCTGGATCGCGTGGGACTGGGACCTCGAGTAGATCATCTNCCCAATCAACTATCTGGAGGTCAGCGCCAGCGCGTGGCCATCGCCAGGGCACTGGTCACCACCCCTTCAATCCTGCTAGCAGACGAACCCACCGGCAATCTGGATTCTAAGACCTCCGTGGAAATCATGGAGCTGTTCGATCAGCTTCACCGTGAGGGACACACGCTAATCATCGTAACCCATGAGGATGAAATAGCCGCTCACTGTCAAAGAGTAGTTGAGATGAAAGACGGCAAAATATTCAAGGACAGCCATAGCGGCAACCCTACCAAANCNAGAGAGACAGTCTGATGTTTTTTGCCCTCTTCGAAAGCTCTCGCTCAGCTCTTGTCTCTATTTATGCTCATGGTTTGCGCAGCTTTTTGACCGCGCTTGGAATAGTGATAGGCGTCGCCAGTGTCATCGCCGTGGTGTCGGTGACCCAGGGCATGAGCGCATTCATTGGTGACACTTTCGCTTCCTTGGGATCAAACAGTTTGACTATCGAGTCATACACTCCGCAGGCCGATCGCATGAAAGGTATTCGCTCCCGCTTGACTGGCGAAGACCTGGATTTGATTGAGCAGCGCGGTGNAGGCATCGCCTCCATCACGCCAATCCTTTATGCCAACCGCACCTCACAAGTAAAGTATGGGTCTCTGACAGTGTTCAGCCAGATAATGGGAACCACTCACGCTTTTCAGGATGTGGGCCAATCTTATACCTCTATTGGACGCTTTCTCGCTCAGAGTGATAATCAGACTCGCCGTCGCATCGCGGTGATTGGCGAAAAAACCAGGGAGAATCTAGAACTGCCTGAAAACCCAATTAACGAATACATCGAGATCGGCGGAGAATGGTTCAAGGTTGTCGGACTACTGGAGACCAAAGGCGAGATCATGGGATTCAATCAGGATGACAAGGTATTGATCCCCTATTCGACCATGCAAAGCCTTCAGGGCAGTCAAACTAGGACCGACATTCAAATTCAACTCAGTCTCACCGAGGGTGTCGATATCGAAGATGTCGCCATGCAGCTAACTGCGATGCTTCGCAATGCTCACGATCTCTCCGCAGATGAAGACGATGATTTTGTGATTCAGACCTCTGAACAACTCATGGAGACATTTGATCAAATCATTGGAATGGTTACTAGCGTCATAGGCGGTATCGTCAGCATCTCATTGTTAGTGGGCGGAATAGGCATCATGAATATTATGCTGGTCTCCGTTACCGANCGTACGCGTGAGATTGGNATATGCAAAGCGATTGGTGCAAANCGTCACCATATCCTGATGCAATTTCTTATTGAGGCACTTTTGCTTTCTTTGCTCGGCGGACTAATCGGACTGGCTCTTGGCTACGGCCTNGGCATCTTGATTGCCAGCAACATCCCAGGCTTTCCTCCTGCCGCAATACCCTGGTGGGCGGTTGCGCTGGCACTTGGCTTTTCAGGATTCGTAGGCGTGCTGTTTGGCATTCTGCCAGCTGCAAAGGCAGCCAACCTTGACCCGATTGATGCCCTTAGATACGAATAGCAAGTCAGNTGGCCCTCAAACTAGAAAGCCTGGGCTGCTCAGCAGTCCAGGCTTTTGCTATTTCAGAGCGCCCCCTTCTAATTGACGAACCCTCCCCTTAGATTTGAGAAACTAGATTTCAATAGACACAGTATAGATATCGCTGTTATCAGCTTGCCAGGAAATGAATAGACTAACTAGTCCTGGTCAGCTTCTTGCGTTGTGACAACCCCGCTTTTCACTTCTTGAGATTTGAACCGACCCGCTTTGATAAGGCTTTCACGCAGGACGAATTCGATCTGCGTATTGATGCTGCGCAGATCATCATTCGCCCATCTTTGCATCGCTTCCAGAATCTCTGGACTGATCCTGAGCGGATAGGTCTTACGCTTCATAAGCTTTCAGTGAGGCAGAATGAAATAGTTAATCCCAAAATTTACCGACCGTGCTCAGGTATAAAGACTACCGGTGTTCACGACTGGTGATGCGGCACTCTCTCCACACAGTACGACCAGCAGATTGCTGACCATTGCGGCCTTGCGCTCTTCATTGAGATCCACAATCTGCTTAACCGACAACTGTTCCAGCGCCAGATCTACCATGCCCACAGCACCCTCAACGATCTTCTTGCGTGCGGCCACGATCGCCGAGGCCTGTTGTCGTTGCAGCATGGCATTGGCTATTTCCGGCGCATAGGCCAAGTGGCTGATACGCGCTTCGATCACTTCTACGCCGGCTTTGCTGAGTCGGTTTTGCACCTCTGTTTTCAGCAGGTCTGCGACCTCCTCGGGATTACTACGCAGGCAAAAATCCGTACCGTCATCATCATGACTGTCGTAAGGGTGAGTCGTGGCAAGATTTCGCAGCGCAGCTTCACTCTGAATCTGAACATAGTTCTCATAGTCATCGACTTCGAACAGGGCCTCTGCGGTCTCAACGACCTTCCACACCACAACAGCTGCGATATCGATAGGATTGCCACTGCTGTCATTCACTTTCAGGGTACCCGACTCAAAGTTACGAATCCGTAGCGATACCTTGGCTTTCATATACAGCGGGTTGGCCCAACGCAACCCCTCCTTGCGTTCGCTGCCCACGTATTTACCGAATAGTTGCAATACCCGCCCCTGGTTAGGGGCCACCATGAAAAATCCGATCCAGCAATACAGCAGCACCAGTCCGATGATGATCATCGGAATCTTGAGCAGGACGGGCAAAACTGCAATCGCGACAAGGGCGACAAGGTGCAGTAAAAGCAGCACCAAGATGGCGAGGTATCCGCTGTAAGTCGAAGCTTGTTTTTCTTCAATCATGAAACTTCTCCTTCATTCTCATTCGTTTTCATTCGTTTTCATTCGTTTTCATTCGTTTTCATTCGTTTTCTTGAATTTTTATGTTTTAGCAATTCTATTAGTGATGCGACCATTAGCATTGTCAATGCCGGGTGAATAATAAATTCATATTGATATCATACTGATATCAATCATGGAGTTCAACTGTCAACGACAATCCAGCAAAATGCCTGCCAGGCGCCATTGCAATAGCACGGCAAAGAAATGAACTTTTAGATGATTAGAATCAGGTAGTCGTGCGCATCCCGCCATTTTTTTGGGTAAAACCACTATTCACCAAATGGGGTGGCAACGTTAGCAATGAGCGAGGTCTAGCTCTGGCCGTGAACCCAACCACTCCCGAATCAGATCCCGCAGATATTCAGGCTTCTCAAATGGCACAAGGTGCCCTGTGCCCGGCACTTCTGCATAGTCGTGCTGAGGTGCCTTCGACTGCCATCTCTGCCAGTTGGACCGGTCCAAGGTGTTAGATTCACCGCCGCGAACCGCCAACACCGGGATCTCCAAGCTATCCAGCAGGTGCCAGATGTTTTGCGCCCTCAAATAGCACGCAGCTTCCCATTCACGGCTAAAAGCGAGCTGCACCTGGCCTGTCTCAGAATCAATCAGGCCGTGGTTCACATAATCCCAAAGGACTTCGTCGCTGATGCGCTTGAACACAGATTTTGGTCGAAAATGGTCGTAGGCGTGCTGCCGGCTCGGCCATTGAAACTGGCGTGTCAAAGTACGACGGATCAGCGGCACACGCCTTCGAGCCAGCCACCGGAACATCCGCAGCATGCGGTAGTAAGAAGGCGGCATCAGCACCGGTTCTATTAGGATTAAGCCCTTTATCGGCAACTGAGACCTGACCGACGCCATCACCAGAGCAGCCGATCCCATGGAATGCCCGATGCAGACAGCGGGCTTATTGAGCTGCCCCAGCGCCGCGACAATATCCTCACCGAACACATCCCAGGATTTCAGAGTCGCAGGCGCTTCAGCCTCAGGCCAAAGTGGTCTGTGCAAGCCGGCAACCACATGATACGAAGACGTGAGCGGCTCCAGCAGTGCCTGGTATGCTAGGGGTGGGTAGCCGTTGGCATGGGCAAAGAACAGCAGGCCGCCACTGCCACCAAGATCTAATGAAGGTACTTTCGATTGCATCACGTTTGCCCGAATTCTGATTATCAACTTCGTTAACGAGCCAGTTCATAGATTGCGAACCGCCTCGCCACCATTGCTCGTAGCACAAGATAGGACACCAGGCCCACTGGGCCAACCAGCCAGGTCAATACGAGACAAGGCATCACCATCAGATGGGGAATTTGGTGCCGCTGCGCATCCTGCACTTCCCAGCTGCCCACGAACAGATCAAACGCAAGGTAATGGACCCAGCCACCGGTCAGGATATAAGGATTACTGAATAATGCCGCTAATGCCGCGGCAGAGCCAAAACCACCACCTTCCGGCCAAGCTGACAACTGAGACAGCACCAGACCAAGGTAGACCAAACCGAGCAAAAATGGAATTACGCCGGCACTAATCAGTGTCAGCGTCCATTTCCAGCGCGGTAGCGCAAGCAACAACAGCCAGCCCGGCAAAATCAACAGATTACAGAAAAAAAAAATGAATTCGGCGCTCATG
>NYWC01000057.1 GCA_002684935.1 Gammaproteobacteria bacterium | reverse complement strand
CCGCAGGGGGAAACTACTAAGCCCTTCACGTCGCCGTCGGTGCATTGAGCACGTGCGTGAGGTTCTGGGCGTCTCAGAACGCAGGGCGTGCCGTACACTGGGTCAACACCGATCAACACAGCGCAAGATACCGTGCGGTTTGCCAGACGAAGAGCGTCTGACCGAGGATATCATTGCGTTAACGCGTGACTACGGTCGCTACGGGTATCGCATGATTGCCGGGATGCTGAACAATAGCGGCTGGCATGTGAACCATAAGCGCGTAGAGCGGATCTGGCGACGTGAAGGGCTGAAAGTTCCACACAAGCAAAAGAAGAAAGGGCGCCTCTGGATGAATGACGGATCATGTGTGCGGCTTCGAGCCGAGAGACCAAACCACGTCTGGTCGTATGACTTTGTGCATGACCGAACACATGATGGGCGCGCTTATCGCACTCTTAACATTATTGATGAATATACCAGGGAGGCCTTAATGATCCGCGTTGATCGAAAGCTCAACTCAACTGATGTTGTCGATGCACTGACAGACTTATTCATTCTGCGTGGAGCACCAGAATACATACGGTCTGATAACGGCCCTGAGTTTATCGCCAAGAAAGTCCGTGATTGGATCACCGCTGTGGGCTCCAAAACCGCCTACATTGAGCCAGGTTCACCATGGGAAAACGGTTACTGTGAGAGCTTTAATGCCCGCTTTCGAGATGAGTTGTTAAACGGTGAAATCTTNTANTCGCTCAGAGAAGCACAAATCCTAATCGAAAGGTGGCGANATCANTACAATACCGTTAGACCTCACAGCGCACTTGGGTACCGTCCGCCTGCGCCAGAGAGTATCATAAATGTAGACCAAAATCCCACTTTGCATTAACATTTATCATGGACAACCGAATGCGGGCATTCCATTTTTGCATCTCATTACTCAAAAATTGTGTATGTCCACTGATGGTCCTGAGAATGAATGAAAATCCTCTCCATCCTCGTAGGGTTGAACATAAGGTCTCATGCTGTCTGAAAATCTAACGTCACGGTTAACAACATCCATAAAATCATCCACTGTTTCCCAAATAGCAACATGGGCATACTCACCATCATCAATGTCTAGAATGTACCAGTTGATTGCTTTGTCCAAAGGATATTTTTTGACATAATCTGACAGAGCGGAAAAGAGTTCTTCTTTGCAACCTTCTTTTGGTCTGAATTTCATACAGTTAACTATGGCCATAATATATATTCCTTACCTTCCAGTTANTACTCTGAAACAAACGTGATACGGAGTGTTTGTTTGCTTTGACTGGTGAGACAGACCAAAGCGCAATTTTAGCTTCATGAAACAGATGTGTTTTTTNTGTTTGTATCCATGATGACTAAACCAGAATAAGACTGTGTTCTACTTTCACCAAAATATTCCAGCATGTGGGTAACATTATCAAGCCACTCTAAGCCTGTGACCTCATCGTCACCTATAGCATCAATGCTGTCGTATTCGGAAATACTTACATACTCATTGTCGCCGATTGAAATAGCTTTGGCTACTACCGATTTTGAGTAATCGTAACCATTTAACGCNTCAACAAATTCGTTTTCAAAGCCATCTTTTANTTTATATTTCACGACAGAAATAACGTTCATTTCACTCATGGNAACCTCATATGTTCATATGTCTTAATATATCAATGGGGGATTTTTGGGAAACTTTAAAATGTTGCCATAGAACGTTCTTTGAGGAACGTGAATTGTTATTGGGTGTTCAACCAAAACTAAGGTGTATAGTTCACCAGCTTATTTCCGTCTTTTTTCCATCCCATAATACCGNCTGAAAGGTGCATAGCCTTTTTGAAACCCATACTGGTCTCTAAGGCATCACGCAGTATTCCTGTACGTCTGCCAGTCCTGCAATACAGAACNAATGATGTATCTGANTCTGAAACTA
Organism: Gammaproteobacteria bacterium; assembly: GCA_002684935.1. GTDB lineage: Bacteria > Pseudomonadota > Gammaproteobacteria > Pseudomonadales > Pseudohongiellaceae > UBA9145. Next base: position 6,559 of record NYWC01000057.1, on the reverse strand, counting down.
ACTTGGTGAATTCCTCTTGGAAATTTGGGTGCAAAGACCCAGTCTTCGTAAATGCTGTAATGGTTTTGGCGCCGTCAATAATCCCGGTATCTTTCCATTCCTCCTTGCGTCTGATGTCTACGATCACGACGCCGGTGGATTGATAAGTAATCAATTCCTTTGGAGATATGTCCTNAGCCAAAGCTGGAAGNGCCAGCATCAGAGCAATTACTGTAAGCAAAGATCTCATNATTTAATTACCTTTAAAGACTGTGACTGGNTTTACTGCTTGGTCTTCAACGGANTCCACANNTTACANATGGAATANTAGTCTCCCGTCCTCAATTGTCCATCTANCACCNTCAGATTGGTCACCATGTCCCACCCATTTCTCATCATTTGAAATCTCATTGGTGTCAGGATCAAAAGCTGCATTCATCAATCCGTTGCCCGTCTTAAGGCCAACAACGTGAGATGAAGACAGTATGGGTTTAGTAAGTTGGATTGGCTTAAGTGATCNCTGGTTTGATCTTTCAACCCATATTTCAGTCAGGTTATAAANAGCTGAACGACACCTAATCTGATTGATTGNATGCTCACNTACCGNGTATACTTGGCTCATCCGATGAGAACAGCCAAACCTTGCGGGTGACGACAGGCTCGTCCGTGAACGCCACACTGAACGCGGCAAACNCCATTTGTGCCTGTTGGCCCGGAGGCGTCTCAAACCAACGCTCAAACTGAGTACGGACCGGTGGACTTACCTCACGCAAGAACGGTTTCAGCGCTAAATAACTGCCCTCATGCCCCAACTTCATGATCTCACGCAGAAGCCTGCGACCAGACAAATCAGCATACGCTGCAACCCGTTTGGTTAAATACGTAGAATAAGGATCCAACACCGCGGATCACGCCGCGCGCAGGCCATCATATCGGGCCTCCAAGCTCCGCTCAATGTATTTCGTAACCGTCTTGCGNTCGTATCCNACCTGTTGGGCGATGGCCAAGNCACTCAGACCCNGTTGATTTAANTCGTTGATCAAAACGATCTCGTNAATTCCCTGCACNCGGTTGCCTCTGCTGCTCTCCAACAGGACCATCAAGCTTGCTTCTCGCGACCACGCNAATTTTTGAGTATTTAAGTTTCAAAAACTGTCATGGCCGCTAATGGTAGGGAATTTTCATATACCCGTTTTGGGGAGTTTAAGGCTGGCTCTCAGACACTGTCACGGTTGCGCCATTTCCAGGCGGTCTGCTCANTGGTTCCATGGCGTTATGCCAAGACCCAAGCAGGTTCATCACTCGCCTGAATGATCGCCTGTATCGTTGGGGCCGTTGTCGCCTGGTTATGGGGCGGACAAAAATTGGCGTCACCCATCAAGTTATCTCTCTGTACCGATCTTGCCATGAAAAGCCCCGAACGACGCGGATCTATGTGATTATCCACCGACCAACAACCAGGCTTTTAAATCTTAATTCAGGTGCGGCCTTCAAATGGTATCTTTGCCAACGATTAAGTTCTTATCTCAGGATAGAAATCACTCCGGTCGAACGTGTTGCAATAACAAGTCTCATTGCACTATTTCTAGGGGCAACATGCCTTATTTGATTATCTGGCGGTTGTATCTCAGCCCAATTTGTATATCATAATGAAAATATTTGGGTTGGAAAAACATGTTATCATTGATAAAAAGAAAGAATGAAGCGTCTCAAGCCGCCGCCGATTTGGAGGCTGTTTTCAGACAAGCATGTGAACAAGAAATTAAAAACTTTAAGGTGTTTCCGGAGAATTTTTTTGATAATACCTATATAGTGGGATTTATCGCGGGTGTTCTTGAAGCACTGATAGATTTGCAGTGCCTGAAAGGTAATGCGCTGTGGGCGATGAACTCGCAAAAGTGGCCCGAAAAAACAAAGTTAAATTTTCAACTTAACTTTATTCAAAATCTCGACGGTTATCACACGAGCCTTTATCACAGGAGTTTATTGGATGAAGCCATTTCTGAAAAATTGCACAAGCTGGCTGATTTCCAGGACGCTAAGCGATATGGATTTTTGTACTGTGCATTAGTTTACAATCTTTTGCCCAAAAATTCGGATGATGAGAATACGAAAGAACAATCTGAAACTATGAAAAAAGCCCGAGATATGGCTCAGCTGAGCAATAACGATTATGATGTCAAGACGTCGTTGCTGTGCTTGACCCTGTGGGAACATATTAATAAAAATTGGGGAGAGAACAAACTCGCGAACGTTGTAGCAAAAGCATATAATAAAGTTAATTAACCTTTCCAAAGCTTACAATATTCGGTCGAGTGAAAGAAGCAGGAATTGTGCCGAGGTCTTTTCTATGTGCATTCGATATCGCATATTCTGATAGGCAAAAATAACAAAAGTGACATGGACCCATAATCAATATACCTCAGTCAAAGCTCAAACCTATCTTTAAAAGCGGACCTACTTTGTACATCAGATCAGGTTGCTGCTGAATGTTGTGTTTTGCGGACCGAAACCTTTCAAGCGGATGAGGTTTACCCATGGCGGTCCTCTCTCTTCGTAGAGGAGTGAGGATGAAATGTTGCGCCTGAAAGGAAGTCCGCTACCAAATCAAATTTATAATTAATAAAACCCAATTCTTATTGGATTATGAAGAAATATTTTAATTAATCATATTAAGATTCACTTTCGAAAATATCTTTACGAACCTTAATAATTGACTGCATCCTCTCATTTATTTCAGCTTTATTTTTTTTCACAATTTCTAGGTTAGCGTCTGATATTTCTAAGAGTTCTTTGATCATATCTTCATTTTCAGCACAACTCACTAGTAACTTTTCCGCGGCAATTTTATTTTCAACAATAGTCATTTCGTTTTTTTCTGATGTTGCAGTTTCTAAAGTCACCGACATCTCCAACATAGCTTCATTAACGCCAATTTGCTTTTCGTTGAATGTGATAATCTCTTCGTTAGTTTCCATAATATCATCGTTAATTGCTATCAGCTGCGCATTAATAGCTGCCATTTTTTCATTAATTTTTAGAGCAGTAGTATTCAAATCAGACCGATGTCTTAGATAATCCAACTTGGTTTTGTTTACTTGTGCGTCCAAGTAATTTTTCTGCAACCCATCAATGGCAGTGATGTTGCTGAGAACTTCAATTTTATTAGCATAAATTTCGTCAGTATTTGTATTAGCAAGCTGCCGATTGCCCACGAACGCTGCCGCGTAATTGCTTATTATCATCAGCCTAATCTCCTCAATCAAGGATCGTGATTGATGAATTAGGGCTGTATTGGCCAGAACCTGAGATTTGGCGTGAAAAATAGTCATTTCATTTTTCGTATCCATGGAATTTCGTTTTGCATCCATAACAGGCATTTTATTAACTTTCCTTCAAACACTGCATTGCATCTTAAACTCGGATAACTGGCAGGCCGCAAATTGTTAGTTAGAATTAAAACCGAGGTCTGTTATAGGCGGTTTTCCCAACCTCATTTTCAAATCATAAAACCCCTTTTTGTATATCGCCGGCTGAAGTTTATATCAACAGATTTTTCGGAACGTGGGTAGNAAAGCGGATAAACTGATGTAAAATTTTGATCAATTAAATACTTGTTTCTATGAGAATGTTATTTGGGATTTCTCAGCATTCTATAAATAAATCTCGCCACTTTTATATGGTCGTTTGGCGATCGATAAAGCGGGTCAACCAATTTTAAAGTACCGATAGATTTTCCTGCCTAGCCGAGCAACTTTTATGATAGTGCGCTTCTGGGAAGATTGAATAATATGATCATGGGTCAACCAGATTACTTCCTTTAGTTCTAAGTCCATAGATTTCGTAGAGAGCCCTGAATGTTCTTCTATAACTGCAGGTTACGTTTGGCCTTTGGAAGAACTCTCTTGCGGGAACCAAAGATAGCTATGAACTAGGGTTCTTATCGTTNGCCGAACGCTCCTTTTCCAAAAGAAAATTTAATCGCGGAAAATCAAGTCTCCAGTTGCCTGTTGGCTCCGACGCAATGGAGATCGACGAATNTCGGTATCTTAAAGCGACATGGGTTCAAAAGTTGATTTGGTGATAATGTGATTAATTTCTTCTGCAAAATAGAATATTCTTGGGCCGAGAAATTTTTATCAACCTATCTCTATCAGCGTTTCTCTNACTAATTTGCAGCTTCGACTTACAAGCACGGATTNTTAAAAAAAACATTTTGACCCACTAAGGCATACGGCTGCACGGTTTGCATATTTTGTGCTTGGCTCACTATATCTTGTACAGTGCCCGCCTGTATGGTATAAATCGAGTACTCCCGGGCGCCCGTGGCCGCAGTTTCTCCAGTTTTACTTATAGCGGTTGCGGGTGCTTATCTCGGCGCTATATGTATTCGCAAAGTTCTGGTCTGTAATGGTAATCTATACCGAGAACTGCGTGTCGTTTCCGCCGCAACCCTTCAGATTATGTNTAGTTAAGAAGGTAAGGTCTTCGCTGATAACTGGGTTTCATGATGCTTTTAAACCNTCTGAAACTGGGTTTGATCTGCAGGCCGTGTTCACTTTGGTCTCTTTTTTGATTTGTTTATAGTTCAACTGTTCCATTTTTGAGGGCGTCACTGAAGATGGGATTTTCACCTTTGGGTGCACCAAACTATGCCTGACAACTTATGGTAAATCTATGGATTTCTTGCCAGTAATCTTTTTACATTTACATGCATCGTATTTTGGCAGGGCTGCATAGGGTGGTCAAATATGCAGTTGATCTTTTGCCAAATCTTGTGTTTGAGAAATTGGATAATGCGGCGATCCGGTCTGGGTCTGTGGTGCCAATTCCATCTTTTGCTGGCGGGCTTCAGGATACACTTCGTCGCACGCGGCCCAGATCCCCATGGCACCTTCCCCGATGACCTGTTTTGGTGCGTTCATGCCACGGCTTTTGAGGTTGAGCAAAACCTCTCGCCAGTTTTGCGGAGACCCGCGCACCCCGTTTTCGATTACCGGCAAGCGCTTTTGACCACGGGCCGTGACGCCAACAATCACAATCGCGCAAAGCTTGTCATTCTCGCCCCGAAGGCCGCTGTGAACACCGTCAGCCCAGATCTAGACGATTGGTTTATCGTCCAGATCTGCGTCTCTCCAGCCGTCGGGTAATCCCCCCATTTTTAATGGGGTCCGCCTGTAGAATTACGCGGCCATTTTCAGTTTCATAGCGGGTGTGATGCCGCCTATCGCCATATTGGGTCTGTCGTTATTGTAAGTCCAGAGCCATTCGGTCGCTTGGTCTTGAGCCTCCTCGATGGTTTCAAAGATGTTCTGGTCCAGCCATTCGTGCCGTACCGTGCGATTGTAGCGCTCGATGTAGGCGTTCTGTTGCGGCTTGCCCGGCTGGATGTATGCGATTCTGATGCCACGCTTCTCGGCCCATCGCATCAGTAAGCCACTGATGTATTCTGGACCGTTATCAACCCGGATCAGCTTTGGTGCCCCACGCCACTCAATAATCCGGTTCAGGCTGCGTACGACACGCACAGCTGGCAAAGAGAAGTCCACTTCGATACTCAACCCCTCGCGATTGTAATCGTCCAACACATTGAGAGTTCGGAACTTGCGACCATCTGCAAGCTGATCTTGCATGAAATCCATGGACCACGTCTGGTTTGGGGCTTCTGGCACGATCAACGCGTCTGGCTTGGGGCGTTTTAGCCGCTTTCGCTGCCTGATACGCAGGTTCAGCTCCAACTCGCAGTAGATCCGGTACACGCGTTTGTGGTTCCACTCAAAGCCCTTCACGTTGCGCAGATACAAAAAGCACAGACCAAAGCCCCATGTCTTGCGATTGGCCGTCAGGCGCACCAGCCAGTCTGCGATCTCAGCGTTCTCATCATCGAACTTACGTTCATAACGATAGCACGTCTCGCTGATTTGGAATGTGCGGCAAGCCAACACGATGCTGACCTGCTTGGTATTTACCGCATTCACGGCCATCTCCCGTCTTTGAGATGGCCTTACCGCTTTTTTCCAAGGGCTTCCTTCAGCAAATCGTTCTGCATGCTCATCTCGGCATACATCCGTTTGAGGCGGCGGTTCTCAGCCTCCATCACCTTCAGCTGCGACATCATCGAGACATCCATGCCCCCATACTTCGCACGCCACTTGTAAAAGCTCGCGTTGCTCATTCCATGTTCTCGGCAAAGCTCGGAAATCGGCACGCCGCTTTCCGCCTGCTTCAAAATCCCCATGATCTGCGCGTCGCTGTATCGTCCTGTCTTCATCAAAAATCTCCTCAGATAACTTGCCGAGAAAATTCTACTTTTGAACACTACTAATTTCTGGGGGGATTACCAAAACATTGTCCATAAATTGAAAAAGAAAGGTGTGACACTTTCTGCAACGGAACAACCTATCGATACCAAGACAAGTGCGGGTAAGGCATTTCTCGACATGTTGGGTGTCTTTTCCGAGTTTGAAACCAACTTGCGAAATGAAAGACAGTTAGAAGGTGTCCGAAAGGCAAAGGAACGGGGTGTTTATAAGGGCCGAATGAGGACTATCGACGCAACTCAAATCCATGCATTGAAACA
>NYWC01000056.1 GCA_002684935.1 Gammaproteobacteria bacterium | reverse complement strand
AATTCAGCAGACGAACAAACTGGATTAGTTAAAACACTATTCCAGAGACTTTGCCGCCAGTTGGCAACTTTCGTAGGCGTTCCAACCGCTGATGAAAATATAAGCGGCGTCACCTTCGCTGACACAACCATATCAAGTGCCGCACAAAGGGCGGCTACATCATCAACGTTATTGTACTGATCTAGATCATCAAAGTTGTGCACTGTCACCCCAATGTCTTTTTTAATGTCTATCAAATCATCTGCAAAGTCCGAATACTGCAGATTGACAAAAGTGATATCAGGGACGGTAAGCACGCTAGACCACTCAGAAATAGGGGGATAATGTTTAAGACGGAAAGGGGACATCTTGGAACTTTTCCAGCTGATACCAACATAAGGACCGTTCCCTAACGAGCCTAGGCGGTCCCGCCAAAATTGGGTTCGAACCGGGTCCGGAATAAGATAGGCATCGATATTTAAGTTCTGACCGATGTTTGCAATGCAGTGCCTATACAGACTGCCCATCGGCAGGTGGAAATCAAAATCATCCCGCCTTGAATCCATGCTCCTATCTTCAGGCTTTATCTCAATATTTGGGAAGGAGCGCGCCAACAGAGGAACAATTTTTTCCTGGCATTCCAAAATAGTGTGACCAGCCAGCGAAGCCATTAGCGGCAGGCAGGAAGACCAGTTTAAGGTATCTCCAATTCCTTGTTCAGACCAAAGGAGAATTCTCTTGCCATGCAGGCTTTTTTCCCCATCCCACAAAGGCTGCAGGAAAAGTCGACGCGAAGACTTGTTCTTAGCCAATTTCCAACGCCATTCATACTCATCTAGCCCTTCTTTTAACCTATCGGCGTTGAGGAGGGAGAAACTTAAGTTGTAGTGGACGTCAGCATAGTCAGGTTTCAACGTCAGCGCTTGTTTATAGCTTGCTTCAGCTTCGTCTAATCTCCCAAGTTCTTGTAGCGTATTACCTAAGTTATTGAGGGCTTCTGTATGCTCGGGCTTCAGTGATATAGCTTTTTTATAGCTTTCCTCGGCCTCCTCTAATCTGCCCAGCAATCTAAGAGTAGTACCTAAGTTGTAGTGAGCTTCGACATGGTCTGGCATCAACACAATCGCTCTCTTATAGCTTTCTTCAGCTTCGTCGAGTCTTTCCAGTTTCTTTAGCGTAATACCCAAATTATAGTGAGCCTGAGCATCTTGTGGTGCTAATTGGGCAGAAGTCTGGCTTGGCAATAATGAATCCGCAATTCTTCCCCACTGCCCGTATATGGCACCGAGCGCCTTCCAGCCAAACTGATGCCGAGGGAATTCTTTCGTTATGGATATCGCGAGTGCTTCAGCTCCGCTAAATCTCCCGCTCTTATAGAGATCCAATACCTCGCTGACTTGTTCTTGGGAAGGGCTAGAGCTAATTTGTTTTTTTTTGTTATTCACCACTTAATACTTTCTTATCATAATTATCTTTTGAAGGACCCTTAATTCTTTCTAAACCTTTAGCGAATTGGCTTGGGTTTAGCCCAATGCGCTCGGCTTCCACCGCATAGTGATCGGTAATGCTGTCCCTTGCCGTCAAAATACCATAAGGCCCGGATGGCATATGAAATAATTCTTGGTCTAAAATTAGATGATCCAATATATGCTCCCTACCGCGAAGATCAAATATATATTCTAATTTAAGGTTGCCCAGACCCTTCCCTACCCCTCCAAGCGAAACGTCCGTTGCAGAGAAACCAGCATTACCAAGATTACGATAGTTGAAATAAGCTTTGCCCGAGTGATCATGCAGATGGAGCCCAGGTATCAGACCTGATTCTTTGATTAATTTCGTGAATCGTTTAAACAATTCCAAGTTCTCAGCAAGGTCCAGACTGCCGTGAGTATCAGCAAAATACATGAAATCCGCATTTGTTCGAGCCGCAGCGTCACATGCAGATACTAAGTCAATTTCATCGTAGTTGGTTATGTTAAAAATATTTATACTTAATTTACAGTTAGTAAATTTTTTAAGTTCTTTTACAAATTTACATCCTTCTGCAATATCCTCTTTACGTAAGCAAACCCTAATTAATCCTAATTCAGGAAAATTATTCTTGTTTGGGAAATCCTCAACATTATGAGAACAGTAATGGTAGTCGACCATGACCGAGAGTTTTTTCTTGGATATCTGACATGCCAAGGAAAGTAACTCTTCGTCTATAGAGTAAAATGGCCCATCAAACTTACCGCGTTGCTTCCAATATCCTAATTCCACAAAGTCGATTTCTTTAAATGAATTTACGGACTTCAAATATCGTTCAACAAATTCGAATGGCCAATTAAAGCCATTTTGGTGTCCACCATCTCTGAGAGTTACATCAATATATTTCAACGTTCATCTCCGAAAATCCTAGCGAACTTTAAATCTTCAAAATTATCTATTTCTATAGCTTGCATATGATCTAGCGGAAAAAACAGTAACGGTTCAGGCAAACGATTCCGTTGATTCAAAATATCTTCAGCTTTGGAAATGAAGAATGCACCTTTTGAAACAAATATGGATGATAGGTCTTGAGTGCGCTGTACTCGGTCTCTGCAAAAATTTACAGGTTTTGCTTCTGTAGCTTGCTTTAACCAGACAAAATCTTGAACCTCATGAATTGAATGGATTGATTTTGCTTTTGGATCTTTTTGAAGCAAGTCAATGGCATCAAGTATTGTTTGTTTTTTGAGAAATGGAGACGTTACATGCGTCAATACGACCATCTCAGACCTGTCAATTGTTTTACAAAACTCAAACAGCATATCTTCGACCGGGCTAGAGTCAATATTTTCATTATTTTCCCAGTCAATATGTTTTTGGAGCCTTTCAAATACCTTTATAGATTTCAATTTACTACTGCGCAATTGTTTTATAAATTTTTTACTATCTGTATTGACTGTAACATCTAGACCCTCTAACTCAGAAAGCAGATGCCACCACAAAGGATAGCCATTCAGATCAACAAAATTTTTATCAGGTATTCTCTCAGAATGTTCCTTTATTATTGTGAAGATTTTCACGTCAATTATGACCGCCAATAAGTATTATTTTTAGGAATCGTTTACGTACGTGATCTAGTTTAACGAAAAATATGCTTGCATATTACGAGTAGTAGGCCGCTATTTTGTATTTAGATATTTCCGTATTATTCAAAAATTGAGATCTGATATGCAAATGTCTATTTTTCAATTATCAAGGAGAGTATCCGCCCTTGACATATATAAAATATCTACAACCACTTAACGTTTTTATGATCACCGGCTTATTCTTTGGCGGATAGAGCCATTTTTCAAGGAAAATATACCTAAACTAAAGATAGCAATTCATTTTGAGCTTGAAAAAATTCTACAACTCTTATTTTTAGAGTTCACAATATTCAAACCCCGGGATATCTGGTGTTACTGCCTAAATTTCATTCAGAGTAGGTGTGAATATCCTGCCCGACTCAAATTTAAGTATTGGCATTTTCATTTACTTTCTATCAACGCCCAGCCTTTAAGCTTTAATCAAGGGTATGATTCTTTTGCACAATAATTAAGCCATAAATCCAAAGGGCTGGGCGGATAGCCAGATAGTCTAGTTTAATTAGTTCCTTAAAATATCTCCTGCAATGAAAGTAGTTTTCTTTTTTAGTTGACAGATAGACCCATCAATTGAGTTACACACAGCACCTCAAGAGCCCCATATGTCTCGATGAAATATGTTAGCAGCCGAACAGACTAGATTAGTTAGTAAGTCATCCCAAGGACTTTGTCGCCAGTTGGCAGCTTTAGTTGGCGTTCCGATGCTAATGAAAATATCAGCGGTATCACCTACGTTGACACAACCATATCAAGCGCAGCATTGATAGTCAGCGCTCGACACGTTTTATGGTAACGCTACAGCACGGTATAGCTCTGACCTGGCTTAGAAACGCTTTTAATAGCCTTGTTGGTAGAACGTGAAAAATTTGCGATGGTTTCTATCAAAAGTCCTAAAGCAAAAATTTTGCAAACAGCTGATTAAGCAATGTTTAATTTTACTAAATCAAGGAATTAAGCGTGACCCAATCTTTTTGCACAATTACTGTCACAAAGGGCTTAGGCAACTCAAGACTGCACTCTTCTGCTCTACTCTAAAAGGAATGAGATCTCTCTTGTTCCCCCGCCTATAGATATAGAGTCGCGCGGCGTCGCATAGCTCGATGTCATTCTAAGCAGTAACCAATCGACCTTTAACATCAAACTGCATATCTACGAAGCCTTAAACGCTTTTATAATATATAAATCAACGCTTTGCAGCGCTTTTGCTGACTTATAACGTAAAATGGTAAACTCCGAATTCGGTCAGATTCTCCATAATCCAAGCACTAACACGACTTGCCAAGGGTTGGTCATATAATATGCCCACAGGACATACAGCAATTATTGGGTGCAGCGATGAGATTATTCAGCTGACCAAAATGCTTTCTTTGTGCGCTGGCTCTGATGCTTCGATCCTAATTCAGGGTGAATCGGGGTCTGGCAAGGAAGTTGTGACGCGCGAGCTGCATCGGCTATCTAAACGCTGCAACGAAAGCTTTATTGGAATCAACTGCGCTGCAATTCCCGCGCAACTCCTTGAAAGCGAGCTCTTTGGTCACAAAAAAGGAGCATTTTCTGGAGCGATTGCTGACCGTATAGGGCGTTTCCAGCTAGCCCACCTTGGCACCCTTTTTCTTGACGAAATAGGAGACATGCCGCTAGAGCTCCAAGCCAAGCTGCTCAGGGTGCTCGAAGAAAGAGAAGTTGTGCCGCTCGGCGCCTCTGCGGGTATAACCATCGACGTGCGAATTGTGGCCGCAACTCACCAAGATCTTGAGGGTATGGTATCGAGGGGCGAATTCCGCGAAGACCTTTACCACCGGTTGAATGTCATACCTATTTTGATCCCACCTTTACGACAACGTCGGGCCGATATCCCTGAGCTGTGCCTATATTTTGCAACTAAATTCTCTGATAAGAGGTCAATAAGCTTCACTCCAGAGACCTTAGAGCTGCTCTCTAAGTACGACTGGCCCGGAAACGTCAGGGAAGTCGCCAACCTCGTGAAGCGCCTGAGTGTTCTTTCATCCTCCGACTCCATCGACCTCTACAACATTCCAGATGCATTATTGCCGAAAATGCTACTGGAAATCCGCAATGATTTTGCTTCAAAAGTTAGCTCTCATGACCATCATGTCGAGGGAGAGACTCAAAAAATAAGTCAATCTGCCCCACCCAACGATAGCTCTGATGGGTTTGAGGAAGAGTCTGAACTCCCTCAACCACCAATACCCGCCGAGAAATCTAACGCATGCTCGGCGACTGAAGTTGAACGAATTATCCGACTCTCTCAATCCATCAATCAAATACCAGACTCCGGCATTGAAACGAAAAACTTGCTTCAAGAGATAGAGACAAACCTAATCCGTGCCGCTCTTGACCAAAGTGAAGGCAACGTTTCGCAGGCAGCTAAATTGCTCAAAATTGGCCGCACCACGCTAATTCAAAAGCTTGATAAGCACCGCAATGATTGAGTTTTCCTTACAACATTCTAAAGTGCCCTGGTCGCTCAAAGTCACCGATTCATCAGCCAACTACACGTAATTGAATCTCGAAAAGCCCACACCCGATGATTTCGGCCTATGTCTTTCAGTTAAGTGGAAAGAAGAATTCACTGCTCATTAGTCCACATACTGACTTTTATTTATATTTCTTTCAAAAGCCAGCAAACGAGCTGGAAGCCCTCTCTTAAAACCCGCTAAGTTACCGGCGTGGCTCTTGAACCCAGCAGAGAACGCCAAAACCTTCACGATCTGTGATAGATCTTGGGTTTCCATGTCCTACATAGGCCATTTCTTGCGATGTTCCTGACGATATGACCCCACAGGTAATTCCCCAGACACAATATCAAAGCCTCAAATATTTGCGGGTGTAAGATAAGTGACAGGTATCCAAGGAAACAAACTTCACTGCCAGCTTTTTCTCTCTATAATACTGATATATATATAATTATTTATGTTGGCCTGGTAATTGCTTTATCCAGGATGATTGCCAGTTGGAGTTGATCGATGTACCAGTTACAAGAGAAAGTTGTCGAGGATAATGCTGACTCACGCGAGCAGCCATTTGTTTTCGTCGATGAAAAGAGCATTGCCTTGTTTGAACTCGCATGCAAAGTCGCAAAGACGGCCGTTCCTGTATTAGTCAGCGGCCCCACGGGCGCAGGCAAGGAGATAATCGCTAAAGTAATCCATGAATCCTCGCCAAGGGCAGATGCCTCCTTCGTGGCCCTAAACTGCGCAGCTATTCCAGCTTCTCTGGCTGAGGACATTCTATTTGGTCATGAAAAGGGGGCGTTCACTGGCGCTCACGGAGTTGCAAAGGGCCTTTTCGAACAGGCAAGCGGAGGCACTCTATTCTTGGATGAGATCGGGGAAATGCCCCTAGATCTTCAAGCAAAGCTGCTTAGGGTACTGCAAGAGAAACAGGTAACTCGAGTCGGTGGTTCCACGCCTATTAACGTAGATGCAAGAATAGTCGCTGCCACTAATGTCAATTTAAAGCAGGCAGTTTCACAGAAACTCTTCAGAGAGGATCTGTACTACCGCTTGAGCGGTTTCAGACTTACGCAACTACCGCTGAATCAACGTAAAAAAGATATAGAGGCGTTGGCTCGTGTTCTGATTCAGAAGCATTCGGCCAGACCTTTTCCAAAGTTAAGCAATGGCGCAAAAATAGCGTTACAAAATTACCCATGGCCGGGAAATGTGCGTGAGCTAGAAAATGTTATCTGTCGCTCACTAATTATGTGTGACGGCAAGCAAATCAATGAGACAGATATAATGTTCGATGAGGAGGAAATTACAACTCGCGGGCATGAATCGAGCTCGAGCAGCTTCAACGATGAGTCTACTCAGTTTGAAGAGTGGGGCAGTTATCCTGAGGAGAACCAAAGCCAATCTCCCAGGCCACGAAATGACTTACTCATAAGCAATCTTCGTAACGAGTTAGAATTTCAAAATATTGTTGCTGCGATGGCCGTCACGCCGAACAGGAGCAAGGCGGCTGAAAAACTCGGCATTAGTCCAAGAACCCTGAGATANAAAATAAACAAGCTGCGGGACCTAGGCATGCCTGTNCCTGCAGCCTATGCACGAGTCTAATCGTNNTAAATGAAGAGTGAGTATCATGAAGATAAATTCAGAGGCCAGCGCGCTACTTGCCCAGATTAAAAACTATCAATCTCAAATTTCTGACGCACGTAGGGGCGAACTGTCTGATTCAACTATAGACAATATTCCCGAGAATTCGAACTTCGGCTCAGAGATTTCAAAATTAATGTCCGACACCTTANCCAGCGTAAGCGAAACCCAAGCCAATGCGAACNCACTCAGCAATNCCTTCCTTGCTGGTGAGGACGTACCACTGACAGAAGTTGTTCTTGAAATGCAGAAATCTTCGCTAGCTTTCGAGACGACCTTACAGGTTAGAAATAAGGTTTTACAAGCTTACGAACAAATAATGAATATGCCCGTTTAGATTAAAATNCAGGCTATCGCCAAATTGAGGAAATACTTGTGGCCACCGTTCAACAAGCCTTACCCGGCACATCCACACCAACACCTGGCGCCTTAATGGAATCGCAAAATGGTTCCATGGTTGGCTATCCTGCGGCGCCAGCAAATCAGCTTAACAGTTCAGCGCTGCAACTTCTGCAACGGTCTCTGCCTGGATTGATAGTGGTCGTTACCCTATTTGCCCTACTGCTATTCTATAACTGGCTTGACTCCGGCGATTATAGGCCACTGTATCCAAACTTACCGGAATCTGAAAAAAGTGAAGCGTTCAATTTATTAGCTGGCTCAGCTCTCCCGGCGCGGCTGGACGACAGGACTGGAGATATCATGGTGCCCGCTGACCGCTATTATGAGGCGCGCATGATATTNGCTAATGCAGGCTTTGCTGATCCTGGCACGACTCAATCACTTGATATTTTCAATGAACAATCCTCGCTAACAACAAGTCAGTTTATGGAAGAAGCTCAGTACCGAGCAACTACTGAGATTGAGCTGTCGAAAAGTATAGTTCAGATCTCATCAATTAAATCTGCCAGAGTGCATCTTGCCGCCCCCAGACAGAGCTCGTACGTCCGCAATCGAGTACCGGCAAAAGCGTCCGTTGTGGTGATTGCGCACCCGGGACGCGTGATCACTCAGGCAAATGTCCAGTCAATCACCAACTTGGTGTCATCTAGCGTGCCATACCTTGCCGTGGAGGACGTTTCGGTCGTTGATCAGCAGGGAAATCTGCTGACAATAGCAATGTCTCCCGCTCTCCGCATGGCTGACGAACAAACAGCATATGAGCGGTCAATTGAAAGTGACTATAAGTCTCGTATCGAACAATTACTCGCGCCAATCGTCGGTATAGAGAATGTCAACTCAGATGTAGATGTGATGATTGATTTTTCTGAACTCGAGACAACCTCAGAGATTTATGATGAAGCTGGGAGGGGTCCNATTTCACGTTCGGAAATAGTATCNATAGACCGTAGTTCCGGAAATTTTGGNGTCGGCGGGATTCCTGGTGCTCAATCAAATATACCTCCGATAGACACCACGGTTGTCGATCCCGCCGCTGAAGTAACAGAGATAGATGCCCCTGCTGCTCCCGCAGAACCAACAAGTGAGCGCACTACCCGCAACTATGAACTCGATAGGTCTATCCGATATTCGAGAACGGCAGTTGGAACAATCACTAANTTATCCGTCGCCGTAGTCATCAATCAGAGAGTTCTTGATGTAACTGGCGATGGAACTGAGGGCGCAGAATCAGCGATTAATATTGATCAGCTTTCTGATTTAGTAAGAAATTCAATAGGATTCGACGANGCTCGCGGTGATCAAGTCCTCGTCGTGAGTTCCCCGTTCATGGAATTAGCGCAGATTGAAGAAATACCAACTCCTTGGTATGAAAACGCCTCATTGACGTTTATCGCTAAAATAGTGGGGGGAGTTATTGTCTTCGCCCTAGCCATTCTTTTTGTTGTCCGGCCAGCGCTGACGTCATTGCTCTCAAAGAGCGAGAAGGGCGCAAACGCCGGAATGAACGCAGGCAGCCTTGGCGGCCCTTTATCGACAGGCCTGCCCTTTCAGCAATATGGATATGATGAGAGAATCGGGCTTGTGAGACAGGCCGCCAACACAGATTCTGCGAAAGTCGCTAATGCTATTAGGGAAATGGTTAGAAGCTAGTGGAGCTTAAAATACTATGACCAGCAGCGATACAGAAAAGAACAGCTCTAACGGGACGAAAAATCCTGCAAGCGTGGAAAGCAGGCTATCTAAACTCTCAGGCGCGGATAAGGCTGCGATCGTGATGCTGCTGCTGGGTGAAGAGTATGCCGCCAAGGTCATTAAGCACCTAGACCCTAAAGATGTCCAATCTTTAGGAAAGAAAATGGCAGATGTCGCGAGCCTTCCAAAGGATATAGTAAGCGAGGTGCTTCTTGAGTTTCTTTCCTCCACATCCCAGATGTCAGACCTTGGTCTAAGCAACTCAGAGTATGTTCAGAACGTCTTCAACAAAGCACTTGGTGAAGAAAGAGCTTCAGCAGCCTTGGATAAGATAATTCCTGAGCAGTCTTTAAAAAGCCTCGAAATGCTGCAATGGATGGATGCTGAGGAGATCTATACTGCGATTGATGGCGAGCACCCTCAGGTCATAGCTGTTGTCCTTTCAGTCCTCGATCATGATGTTGCAGGCGCACTTATGAAGCTACTGCCTGAAGATGTCCGCTCGGATGTAATCGCGCGAATATCGTCTTTGAATAACATTCAGCCATCAGCCATGGCAAGGCTAGAAACGGTCCTAAAAGAACAACTGAAAAAAAAATCGAATCTTAACGCAGCTTCATTTGGCGGGATCGAAGCAGCAGCTAAAATTCTGAACTTTTCGGGTTCAGAAATTGAGTCCAGCATCTTGAAGTCCGTTAGTGAAAGAGACCAAAAACTCGCTGAAGAAATAGAAGAAAATATGGTCACCTTCTTGAACCTTGACAGTTTAGATACTAAAAGCATGCAGACGCTTATCCGAGAGCTTGACAATGAGTTATTAATCCCAGCCCTTAAAGGCGCTGACGAGGCAATCAAAGAAATCTTTCTTGAAAATATGTCTGAGCGAGCTCGAGATATATTTCTAGATGATCTAGAGGCATCGGGCCCCATTAGAATATCGGAGGTAGAAAAAGCCCAAAAGGAAATTATGCGAGTTGCTCGCAGGCTTTCCGGCGAGGGAGAGATAATGTTGTCCGGAGGCGGCAATGAGTTCATATAAGCAACCCACCTCAGGAAAGACGCTACTAAATGAATCAGAGCACGATTTTCGAGAGAACTTTGTAGCCGATGACTATTTTTTGCGTCAGGAGAACCAATCAAATAGCTTTCAAGTTTGGGACCCTATTAAAAATAATGAAGCGAATAGCGTTGGGAACGCCCCCGGAAACTCTGACGCATTCATGCCAAACAGCCAAGATCAGAATCAGAT
Organism: Gammaproteobacteria bacterium; assembly: GCA_002684935.1. Taxonomy (GTDB): domain Bacteria; phylum Pseudomonadota; class Gammaproteobacteria; order Pseudomonadales; family Pseudohongiellaceae; genus UBA9145. Next base: position 18,725 of record NYWC01000056.1, on the reverse strand, counting down.
AACGACGCGACAAGAGGACTCCTTGGAACCGCTTGGCGAAGAGTATAAAAAAGGATTTGAAGCGGGTAAGGCAGAAGCTGAGGAGGAACTTAGATCACAAAGTGAGCAAGTAGACTCTTTGCTTAACGCTCTAAGCGGGGGACACTGCGACACTATGGGATTTTATAACCCTCTAAAGATACTCGCAGTCAAAATTGCTGAGGCCGTTTTAAAAACCGATCTTGAAGAATCGAAAGCATCGATTGAGAAAATTTCCCAGGAGCTGATTGACTCCTTTTCCCTTTTAAAAGATGAGGCCGTCAGTCTTTTCCTTTCACCAGAAGATTTAAATAAACTGTCAGCAGAATTTAAAGATAGACACAGTAACATCGAATTTATTGAAGATAGAAAGCTGTCGAAGGGTAGTAGCTATGCAGAAATGAACGATAGGTTGGTTACGGATTTTTCTGAGGAACGGTTAGCCAAAGTGATTCAACAGGTGCTTCCGCATGATAAAGGATAGTCAAAGTAGGCACTTTAAATTTAAAGAAGCACTAAGCAGCTTTGATATTTCGATTCCAGCTCCCTCCTGCATCACGGTGGGGCAAGTTAAGAGAATTGTGGGGTTAACAATTGAGGCGACTGGAATCTCAGCGTCAATCGGCGCTCAGTGCCTAATCAAAACACAATCGCTTGGTAATGATCTGCTATGTGAAGTCATCGGCTTTGACGGTGATTTAATATATTTGATGCCGCTTGAAAGTATCGAGGGAATTTCACCAGGATCCAAGGTCGTGCTTAAAACAGAAAAGCCACTTGGAAATTTTAGCCTAACTTTGCAAGGCCGAGTCATAGACGGAGTTGGCCACCCGATCGATGGTAAATCAGAGCTAGTTTATGATGAATTAGTTAGCCTCGACTTCCAACAAAATAGCGCTTTGGAAAAAGCAAATATTTCAGAAACTTTAGAAACAGGTGTTAAAGCTATTGATTCGTGCTTTACATTTGGCAAGGGACAAAGAATGGGTCTCATTGCCGGCTCGGGTGTTGGGAAAAGTGTCCTTCTTGCGATGCTGGCTAAAAATACCGCTGCAGATGTTGTCGTGATCGCTCTCATTGGCGAACGCAGCAGAGAGGTAAAGGAATTCGTCTCTGAAACGCTTGGTGAAAACGGACTAGAAAAATCTGTTGTTATAGCAGAACCTGTGAGCGCTTCACCAGTACGCAGGGTAAAAGCAGCAAAATTAGCACACACCATAGCCGAGCAGTATCGAGAGCAAGGAAAAGATGTCCTGCTACTCGTCGATAGCCTCACTCGCGTAGCACACGCTCAAAGGGAAATAGGTCTCGCTATTGGGGAACCTCCGACAACCAAGGGTTATCCGCCCTCTGTTTTTGGGTTACTTCCTAGTTTAATTGAACGTGTTGGCATGGGTAGGATTGGGGAAGGCTCAATTTCGGCATTCTATACTGTTCTTGCGGAAAATGATGATCGATCGGATCCTGTTGTAGACATTTCCCGCGCGACTTTAGATGGTCAGATAATGCTGTCACGCAAACTTGCGGATGCATCTCATTATCCTGCCATTGATCTTGAAGGGTCAATCTCCAGAATAGCGGACAAAATCGCCAGCAAGGAGCATACACACTTAGCAAGGGCCGTTAGGCGATTATGGTCTATCTACAGTCAGAATGAAGACATCATTCAAATTGGTGCATATGAAGCAGGATCTAACCCTGAGCTTGATCTTGCCATTCAGCTTAAACCGGCGATAGATAGTTTTTTAACCCAGGAGCAGGATGAGATATTCCCACTGCCGCAAACCGTAGAGCTAATGTCTGAATTTAAGCAAGATCCCTCATGAAAAAGACTACCTGCGAAATTGTTATCAAGAAGAAAGAACTTGAGATATCAAAGTTATCTTCCGAAAAATTAGAGCTAGAGCGCAGGACTGCAGCTTTAACCTCCAAAATTCAGAGCCTGAACAGCTACATTAATGAATACTCTGCCGAACTGAATAGTCCAGACCAGACCAACATTGACTTACATAGACACAGTGCAACTTGCGAATTTTTAGGCCAATTATCGTCTGCAAAAGCCAAACTAACGCAAGCGTTGAATGATTGTAATTACAAATGCGACAGGATTCGCAAACAAATACGCGGCATTTACACTGAACAGACAAAATATCAGAAGATGGCAGATAATCGAGAGAAAGAAACACTAATGGAAGCTGACAGGTTNGATCGCAAATACAATGAGGAGTTATTTCTTNCCAACTACGTGCGAGCACACCTCGGGGCAAAATAGCTGGCACACNAATTGCNANATTATTCAAAAGCAGCAAAATTTTGCCTGATAACCAAAACTGCGCNCCANCGTCAAANACTAAAGATACTTAATTATGATAACCGCCCATTTTGATTTGCAAAATATCATCGCCGAGATGGATTCATCCNCAAAAGCCAGTGAGGCCCCGCCCCAAGCNGGNGCNGGCGATTTTTCGGCAACCATGAAACGCGTAACAGATAGCCCTAATGAATACCCAAANGAGGGTTCNACACTCGGTGATGANGATCATAGTCAGCAAGGCANAGATGGGGNCANCATNGATTNNCTCGAAGATATAGATACGCAAAGCGGCAATGTCTTGCCGCTTTTACNGAACAANCAATCNGGCTTGAACCAGGTGACTTTGGAAAGCAANAGACCCATCTTNATTGGAAGCTCAANTCTAACTGACTCNAATGAANGTGTAATGNCAGANCTAANTNTCCTCGAGAGTCTGAAACGCCATANTCAAGAAACNGGAGAAGGTACTGAAAAAGCTCACCTATTAAATTCGACTGAAAGAGACCACCGGTTGACAAACCAAGCNATAAAAACAGACATGANTGCTGAGTCTAANTATCTAGAGCNCTCTCATCAGAATCAANGTAAGNNAGACCCTCNCTCTAATCTGTTNAGAAACAGTGAAAGCAACCTGGATAATNCTACNGAATCAGGANTGAACGGANCCTCCCGGGTTGCGGAAATTCGCNCAAATGACTCTTCATCTATCGTGCGNNCTAGTATTGATCTAACTGATAATGCACTTGATATTGAAGCGATGCAGAAGGGACTAAGAAACATTNTCAAGAANCAGATTATGAGTTCTTTCGCAGGTAAAAATGTNAGCGTAAANATGATTTTANCTCCCGAATCCCTCGGCGAAATTCAGGTTGATCTTGTGTTCTCCAANGGAAAGGACCTNGAGATAATGCTTCGTCCTGAGACAGCCGAGGTGGCAAAGTTAATACAATCAAANTCGGCAAGCCTNCGTGAACAATTGTNGCTGGAGCATAAAGGNCAACTNTCTCTAAACGTGTCACAAGAGGCCGGTCAAAACACTGGTTTTGGAAGTAATAAGGAGTCTAATTCTGAAGCGCCAAAAAATAGCTTGTCAGCGAATACTGACAAAAATGAGCACCTTAATTCAGAGTCAGACAGACCTGGTGTAAACAACGACAGTCTATCGACATCATTAATCGACATCTTTGCATAGGAATCGAAGAAGTTATGGCAAGGAACAAAGAGGTTGTAATAACCGACAACGAAAATTCAGGTGGTAAAGGCAAGCTTTTTATGATCATCGGCACACTAATCTTGCTCGCAGGTGGCGGTGGTGCAGGCTTTTACTATATGAATTTGAGCGGTGGCACAGCGGAGGACCCTGTTTCACCTACAGAGCAACCCACAGAAATGGCAATTGATGAGACTTTATATCTTCAGCTTGANGAACCATTCCTAGTGCANCTCAAGGANTCTGAGCTAACGATGCGAGTAAAGCTTGCTCTTCGAACCCCTTATGGACAACCTATGATAGATAGTCTAAGTGCACATGAGTTTGGCTTAAGGGCTGGCTTCCTAGAAGAGCTAGCTTCAATTGAAGGCAACAGCATAACTGCCGAAGGGTTTAGAAAAGATAGCGCAGCTCGATTAAGAGATGTTGCAAATAATGTTCTAGGTGAGCAAAACATATACGGCGGCGTCGATTTGGTGCTGTACACAGAGTTTCTTGTCCAATAAAAAGCAGGTTTAGCATGACTGAGGAAATTGACACACTCACAAAGGAGGAGCTTGAAGCATTGCAGAGCACTCGCGACGATAACCATCTAACTGAGCTTGTTAATGGAGAGTCCGCAGAGGTCATTAAGCATGATCTAGCTAGTCAACACAGTAATGCAAGGATCGATGCTCAAATATTCGATACGATCTGTAAAAAAGTTGCTGCTAGGCTGCAGCAAAGCATTTCAAGCGTGCTGAATATTCCCCTCAGGATTGACTATGCCTCGACAGAAGTTACCGCATTTGAAGTACTTACTAGTGAACTATCATCCCCTATTTCCTCAACTACTTTGCATCTCAATCCGCTAGAAGGCGAAGCGCTTGTCCTTATAAATTCTAAGATTATTTTTGATTCACTCGACAGGTTTTTCGGTGGAGCTGGCGTTAGCACTATCGGATTTACCCCAGATCGCACGTTTGCAGGGTCAGAGGAAGCTATCGTAGATATTTTGATCACGCTCGTCTCTGGCGCCTTAAAAGAGGGCTGGGAACCAGTCACTTCCTCTAATTTTGAAAANGGTAGATCAGCCGAGCATCCAGAAAANCTTCAGTGTTTTAGAGATGAAGAACTTGTAGTTGTGTCACGATTTNGGGCATCGCTAGGCGACGCTGTCGGTGACACCTTNATTATATACCCCCTTACGTCAGTCCGGGGNCCTACTCAAGCTCATTCCAGGAAATTAGGTGGAGAGGAGAGAGAATCGGATGACNCAGGATGGGGTGCCAATTTACACCAAGCATGCCTGGAGCTTGAAGTTGAAATGTGTGCGCTTTTTGGTGAATTCACAACTACTCTAGGGGAATTGTCGACCATTAAAGTAGGCGATGAGTTTAGTCTTTCCAAGAATTATCCGCTGGATATTACTGTTGAAGGAGTTCGTCTTTTTACGGGAACGCCTGGCAAAATTGGCAATATCTCGGCTATAAGAATTGATTCCGTCAAAAAAATATGAGCCAGTTCAGGTCAAGGACTTAAGATGAAGGATGAAGACATGACTTTACATGAAGAAAATGGATCTAAAGCGAGTGGAGGGGCACCTGAAGTTGCCGATACAATAGAGAGCGGAGCTGATATATCAGGATCTAACTCGATCGATCAGTCACTACTCGACAGCATTCCCGTTCAGGTTTCTGTTCAGTTAGGCACCGCCAAAATTAAACTCAGCGAACTCATGGGACTCAATAAGGGCTCCGTAGTCCCTCTTTCCTCTGCAGCGGGAGAGCCCTTGCAGATTTATGTAAACAATACGCTGATCGCAAAGGGTGAAATTGTGTTGGTAGGTGAGCACTATGGTGTGAAGCTCACACAAATTGTACCCAAAGCTGAGCGCTTTAATTGAAAATAAAGCGAGCTCGCCTGCTGGATGACAATGCATAATTTACTAATCCAATTTATGTACTGAAAGAAATAGGTATAGCAAATGGAACCTGGCACGATTGCTAATATAGCTCTGTCCCTGCTCTTTGTAGCCCTTGCTATGCTTGTTTTTTTTCTGCTTTTGAAGAGGTATTCTTCGAATTTTACTCAGCCAGAACAAGATCAAATCAGAATCATCGCGCAGCGCCGAATGGCTCTGAAATCGCAACTGATCCTAATCGAGACAGATACCCATATGTCTCTGATAGCAGTCTCTGGAGAAAATGTCGCCCCCATTTGGACTACGACAGCTAATTCAAAAGAGAACAACAGTGAAGTCTCATAGCCTTATGTTCAAATTTGCTAAGTTGAGCATAAAAGTCTCAAGAAAATCATATGGGTTTAAGATTCTGTTGGTTTTCTTACTGACATCACTGTCTTTTGTGAGCTTACCTCTCAGCGCCCAAATAGGGCTACCAGCTATCAGCGTAAATGAGACATCAGGGGGTACCGAGTACAGCTTAACATTACAGATCCTAATCTTAATGACGGTTCTCACATTACTGCCGTCGCTACTTATCATGATGACCTCTTTTGTTCGGATAATCATTGTGATGTCCCTACTCAGGCAAGCTATCGGAACTGCCCAAACGCCTCCAAATACAGTGCTCATTGGAATTTCGCTTTTCCTCACATTCTTCATAATGGCCCCTATATTCAGTCAGATTTATAATGACGCTATTACCCCTTACCTAGAATCGCAATTGAATGCTGAACAAGCCATTGCTGTTGCAGAACAGCCCTTGAGAGAATTTATGATGTCGCAAACGCGAGAAGATGACATCTCTGTGTTCAGTGATATTGCCGGATATGAATTTGATGCAGGGGAAGAGTTACCTCTCAGTATACTGCTTCCTTCTTTTATGACATCGGAGTTAAAAACCGCATTTACAATTGGCTTCTTGATCTATATTCCGTTTGTAATAATCGATTTGGTGGTTGCCAGTGTATTGATGTCTATGGGTATGATGATGTTATCCCCGATGATGATTTCAATGCCTTTTAAACTAATGCTCTTTGTGTTGGCCGATGGCTGGATTCTTATCATGCAGTCTTTGGCAGGAAGCTTTGGAGCATAAATGAGCATTGCAGACGTAATTACGATAGGGCGCGAGGCGCTAATAATTACCATGCTTATTGCAGCCCCCTTATTGGGCGGTACGCTTTTTGTGGGAGTTGTTATTGGCATACTTCAGGCCGCAACCTCAATTCAAGAAATGACTTTGAGCTTCATCCCTAAGCTAATTGTATTGGTTGTTACACTTTTCTTTTTTGGGGGATGGCAGATTCTTACATTGATGGAGTATTTCCAAAGCCTTCTCGAAAACCTGCCTATCTATCTTCAATAATGGTTTATGCTCTGCCTGAGATAATCGAGCTATTTTATGCTTTTCTCTATCCCTTCACTCGGATTTCTACTTTCCTTTTGGCGTCACCCTTTTATTCGATTCAAGCATTGAATATCCGATTTAGAATTTCTCTCTCGTTCCTCCTGACNATATTGTATTTCAGTTATTTCGAATCCACGACCTATGACCCTTTATCTATAGAAGGTTTGTCCCAACTTTTTCAACAAGCGGCGATCGGCGTAGCGCTTGGATTCAGCCTTCAATTGATTAGCGCTGCCATTACCCTCGGCGGACAGGCAATATCGAATTCAGTTGGTTTAGGCATGGCTAATATGTTTGACCCAACTCTTGGTAATGTACCCGTGATCTCACAATTCTTGATAATATTATCTACACTGATATTTTTGATGATCAATGGCCATTTGGTGCTACTCGAGCTCCTGTTCANCAGTTTTGAGAGATTCCCTATAGGCGCTTCTATACCTGTTGAAATCTTTGTTCAAGCNATAATTGACTGGTCACCGTTAATCTTNTCGGGTGGNCTTCAAATCGCGCTGCCNCTAATGATTACAATGCTTTTAGTCAATATCGGCCTGGGTATCGTCACTCGATCTGCACCCTCTCTCAATATCATAGCCGTTGGTTTTCCTGCAATTATACTTGTTGGCATGATACTCCTGGCCCTAGCTCTGCCTGGCATTATTCAACTCATCCAGGAATTTTGGTTGAACGCGCTTGAACAACTCGATCTGATTTTGGTGAATTAATATGGCCGAAGAGTCGGATCAGGCCGAAAAAACAGAAGAACCTACCGAGCGAAGATTGGAAAAAGCTCGTGAGGAAGGCCAATTTTTACGCTCCCAAGATACCTCTATCGCTGTACTTTTAATCTCTGTCTCTATAGTACTGTATTTTTTCGGAGCAGTTGCGGGAGAAACTTTTTTAGAGCTGTTCGGCCGTGCCTTGAGGTTTGACGGATCATTAATCACTAGCCCAGGCAGGGTTCTAGGCGTTCTAGCTGATCTGTTTGCGCAAAGTTTTGTTCTTATTTCACCACTCTTAGCAATGACGGTCTTGTTTACGATTGTTACTGCCTACTTTACAGGCGGCATCGGATTTTCAGTCAAAGCATTCTTACCTAAAGCCTCGAAATTGAATCCGATCAGCGGCCTAAGCAGGATGTTTGGCGCTCGTAGCATAATTGAGCTAACTAAAAGTTTAGCTAAGTTGCTACTAATCTCAACCTCAATCATAGGGATTATATATTCCGTTAACGACCAAATTTTCTACCTGAACTTGTTACCTGCTAAACTAGCAATTAGCACTGGTCTCAATTTGTTAGCCTGGGGGGTCATGCTAGTGACATTGACATTACTCCTGATCGCTGCCATCGATCTGCCTTACCAGATCATTAGTTTCAAGAATAAACTCAAAATGACTCGAAAAGAGCTTAGAGATGAGTTCAAAGAAACCGAGGGAAGACCCGAAGTCCGCGCCAGAATCCGGGAACGCCAACGTCAGGTCGCTATGAATCAGATGATGTTAGCGATTTCTGATGCGGACGTGGTGGTAACCAATCCTAATCATTTTGCAGTCGCACTTTCATATGAGCCTGGCGGAGAACAAGCACCCATCGTTTTAGCTAAGGGAACAGATTTTCTTGCAGCCGCGATTAGAGGTAAAGCCAGCGATAGCACGATCCCAATATTTGAAGCACCATATCTTGCTCGTGCGCTTTACTTCACAACGGATCTCAAACAAGAAATACCATTGCCACTCTACCGNGCTGTAGCCGAGGTAATNGCTTACGTTTATCAACTCGATGAATTGCGCAAAGATGGCTCAAAACCAAGAAAACCAGAAGTCGAACTACCGGATTCAATGTTATTTGACGAATTGGGGAATCTGATCTAAGCATACTCTTTCCAGCGATCAAACTATATTGGCATCGCCTCTTAATATTATGCAAAAAAGTGTCGATTTTATATGTATAAACGCAACTGCAGAGAATACACATGCGTTACGCGACGAGATACGGATTTTCCGATAGCATCATTACACACTGGGAAGTTTCATGAGCGAAGATGACAACATAGAAACTAGAGATGAAGATTCGGCTCTCCCTAATCGGGATCTTGGCGAAGAGACAACGAACAGCGGCGAGTCAATCCTTGAGACAGGAAAAGTNCATCAAGACGGCCTAGAGGAGCTGAAAAAACAGGTTGCTCAATCAGGTTCGTCTATTGAGAGCCGCTTAGCAGTTCAGAGCGCTAAACAGGCCAAAATTTCAAAACAGTCACTATACGCTGTAATGTTAGCTGTATTGATTTCTATCAGCTCCCTACTTGCTTCACTCTACACCCTATATACAAGCAGCAGTACAGGAGCTCTTTCACAGACCCTAGATCAAAGAATCGAGTCGTTCATCCTTATGGAGTCTCTGATACTTGAGCTGCAGGAAGAACTTGAGCTCGCTTCGCTTGCTTCCACCAATCTTGAGACTCAAATTCTTGGATTCGAGGGTGTGCTAGACATTGCACTAGAGCAAATACGTCTCCGAATAGGCGAAATCGAAAGTAATTTAAAGGCACCAGTTGAGGGTCTAGGCCGCTCTATCGCTGAATTTGATGATAAATTTGACGCTTTTAGCGATTCTAATCGGATTATAAGTCGCGATATTAGGGGCCTGATACAATCAAACGAGCAATTTGACGAGCTTGAAAAAACACTCAGCGCAATCGTGACACTAGAGAGAGAGAAGTATTACGAAATAATGTCAAGGCGCATGGCCGCGGAACAAAATCCAACCAGTAATGACGAAACGGGTATTCTTGATAGTACAGAAGGGGAGGACGACCCTATCTCTTACAATAGAGAAAGGTATAGCAATTGACTTTAGACAAGGCTTTTCCGCAGATTCTTTGCTGTAGAGCTTAATATCTGACTCACACGTGACTCGTTCACGCCGATAACGGCACCAATTTCTTTCATGTTCAGCTCATCCCGATAGTATAGCGAGATGATAAGTTTCGAACGTTCATCTAGTTTAGAAACTTCTTCGACTAATCTTTTTGACAGTTCCGCCTGCTCCATATTCATCATTGGATTTTCACTTTCGTCTTCGAACGCTTCCTCCCATTCTGCAGAGTCTTCCTCAATGTGAACAATATTAAATTGATTCGCATGAGCTCGCTTCTTCTCCAGCTCTAATACCGATATGCCCATAGAATCAGCTATTTCGGAATTAGAAGGGTCGCGTTTTAATTCGTTAGTGAGCTTATTTTTAGCCTCGTTATACTCTCTTAGGTTTTTGACAGCCAGTCTCGAAAGACTGCTTGATTTTCGCACTTCATCCAGGATAGCGCCTTTAATACGCCGTTTGGCATACTCGTCAAAACTAACTCCTTGTTCTGGGTCATAGTTTTTACTTGCCTCCATAAGACCAACCATACCAATTTGAACCATATCATCCACTTCCATATAGTCTGGCACCCTCGCCTTGAGGTACAGCGCTATTCGTTTTACCAGTCCAATTTTTTGGGAGACCTCTACGGTACCGCTGTTTAAGTCGCTTATCGTCTGGTACTCGGTATGTTTAGCAGTCTTGCTCATCGCTCTAAACTTCCTTGAAATCCATCGAGGAAGAATTGTAATCCTTTTTCCCCAGCTGGCGTTCCAAATATTGGATGCTTTTCAATGTATTTAATTATAGATTGCATTTCAAAGTGGGCGCTTGAGGCAGGCGGCAGGTTACGATCTGAATCCGCAGAGTTCCAAACTTTTGAATATTGATCATCCTCTGTAACACATCCAATGTATTCCAAACTTTGGCCTAAAAATTTCATAGTCACATAATCAAGACTGTCAAAAAGATTCTTTCCAGCTTTTGGGGATCTAACCCTGTTTGGTAGATATATAATATTCTCAGTCTTATATTTCTTATAGAGCATCTTGATTATCGCGTAAGCGTCTGAAATCGAACCCAGCTCGTCTGTACCAACGACAATTTTTAGATGTACACACGATAAAAAGGTAAGTACCTGCGCAGATATTCCTGCAGACATGTCTGTCAACATATAATCATAGCGTCCATCAAGCGTCGAGAACGCCTGAACGATNGAGGCAGCCCCAGTTTCACCCATATCAGCGATCTTCTCTACCCCGCTTCCACCTGGGATAAGATCGATGCCATCACTTACAGAAAAAATGGCATCATTGAGGACAATTTGACCATCAACTACGTCAGCAAGGCTGTGAGAAATATTCTTTTCAAATGCCAAGTGCACGTTGGCCATGCCCAAGTCAGCATCGAAAATCAGTACCCTTTTGCCTTTTGCTGCTAACTGTAAAGCAAGATTGATAATAAGGGTTGTCTTTCCTACACCACCCTTCCCGCTTGCTATCCCTATGACTCGAGTACCCATACTTATACCTATCTAATTTTAGTGACTGCTGGCCAGCCGGCGCATATTGTCCCCTAGGTTTGGGACAATAAAAAGAGTTGCTTTCACTAAGCCGCTTTCACCTCTGGCACATTACACCTCATTTCATTAAGTGCTTTTTGAAAGTTCTGACTCAGTTGATTGATTAGATCAGTTTTGGACACGCAAACTAATTCACTGTCGATATCTGGGCTCACTGATCCCAGTGATAGAGGAACCTGTGAATTCACCAGAGACTCAATTAGCGGCCAACGGCTAGGGGTCATTTCTAGCCTCGTGATGATAACGCTAGACCACTTAGCAGCACTTATTAAGTATTCCTGCGACGCTGCGAAGGAATCACTGGCATTGACCAGATGAAAATTTACTGAATTGAGCTTAGTTTCTATTTCAGAAATATCATCAAAAACGTTGCTCGTTGACGTGTCAACTATCAAAATGCTGTCGCCCACTAATTGGTGCTCTACCATCTTTAAGGTTTCTACATCAGAAATTTCAAAAATCGGCAGGTTAAAAGATTCCGATAACTCTTTCATCAGCGCAGATGAAGTTAGGGATTGTTTATAACTTACAAGGATCGGCGGTACGTCGCAAAGTGTCATGAACTTCAATGCCATTTTNATGGCAACAGTAGATTTACCAGATCCAAAATTACCGCATAAAACATGTGTCTTTACCGACCGATCAATATCAATGCTTCTAGGCAGAATTTGGAAAAGCTTTTCCCTTACAAGTTTAATGGCGCCGTCAAGGGAAATAGTTTTATTTTCTTCGTCTATGAATAAGCTTTGCATATTTGCTGGAACCCCAGCTTTTTCCAAAAGTTCAGAACCTCGACCTGCGTTTCTTGATGATTTTTCGGCTTCATTAGTAGCGGCTCCTTTCAACGACTCTAACTCTTTTTTAATCATCCTTGAAATCACTTCATAGTCGACTTTTTCTCGAACTTGAGTAGGCTTCATGCTAGCANTAAAGTTAGACGTACACTTTGATGGGCTTTTAACTGCCGCTTTTGATACACCTATGATCAACCTGTATTTNTTCCCTATTTTGCTATGCGACAATAAAACNGCATCCTCTCCGTAGAGAGAAGTTGCCTTCGAGATCCCATATTTGATGCTTTGAGCCCAAATCACTTCAATTTTCATGCTGCTGCCTCCTGCGGTTCATTTGCCTGTATCCCTACTCTTCCTATNACGCGAATTTCTTGATCGTCCGGTATCTCTGAGTACGCAAGCACAGATAGATTCCCGAGTCTCTGTCTNAGNAGGCGAGATAGCCAAGGCCGTATGGTAGGAGATACTACTAGCACTGACGGGAACCCTTTTTCTTCTGCTTCATATTTCTCGTTAGCGATAGAACTCACTAGTGCGTCTACAAGTTTAGGCTCGAGAAATGAGTCCTTAGATTGAGCAGCTTCTCCAAATGAATTATTTAGCAGACTTTCAAGATTTTGCTCAAGCGTAATAATGGGCAATTCCTCTCCAATATTAATGATNTCTTGGACAATACTACGACCGAGATGNGGTCGTATAAGCGCAGTGAGTTCATTTGCATCCTTAGTTTTTGTTGATTCGGATAGCAAATTATCCATTATTGATCGGTTATCTCTGATAGAGACACCCTCGATAAGCAAGTTTTTTAAAACTTGAGTAATCGTCGCTATGGTTAGCTTATTTGGAATAAGGTCTTCNACCAATTTAGGGGATCTTTCAGAAATNAAATCTANAAGCTGTTGTGTTTCGCTATGGCCTAACAGTTGATCGGCGTTATTCTTCAGTATGGAATTCATATGAGTTGCGATCGCAGTAGACGCGTCAACCACTGTATATCCAGCAGTTTTNGCAAAGTCACTCTGGCTTCTGTCGATCCAGAAGGCATCTAGGTTGAAAGCAGGCTCTTTTGTTTTGATACCATCAAGCTGAATNGTCACATGACCGGGATTTATCGCCAGTTCCTTCCCGATTGTTACTTCGCCNCTTCCTCTGATGGCGCCATTGATTACGATATTGTAAGCATTGGGNGTTATTTCCAAATTGTCTCTGATGCGGATAGGCTGGATAAGAAAGCCTAACTCAGACGATAGTTTTTTGCGGATACCTCTAATNCGGGATAANAGTGTCCCTCCAGNCTCCTGATTAATAAGAGGAACTAGGCCATAACCTATTTCTAGGCCTACCTGGTCTACTTGCTCTATATGAGACCAGTCAAGCTCTTCATTTTCTGTATTTGCCGTAGTTTCAGGAACTACATCTTCAATCTGAGAGCTTGCTTCAAGTTCCTTATGAGAAAGGCTCAGGTAATAGGAAACCACTCCTAGCATCCCGCCCATCGTCAAAAATATGAAGTGAGGCATACCAGGTATACATCCAAGGATTATCAGTATTCCCGCAGCAATAGCCAATGCGGTGGGGCTGGCAAGTTGGCTGCCGGCTTGCGCACTGGTGGACTCTGATGTAGTCACTCTTGTAACGATTATCGCCGTGGATAGCGACAAAAGAAGAGAAGGTATCTGTGCGACTAAGCCATCACCTATTGTAAGTAGTACATAGATTTCTCCTGCTTGGGAGAATGATAGACTATGCTGACCAATACCTATTGCTAACCCGCCAACGATGTTAATCAGTAGAATCAATATCCCTGCGATGGCATCCCCACGAACGAACTTAGATGCGCCATCCATTGAGCCAAAAAAATCAGATTCTTGAGAAACCTCTTCCCTCCGACGTTTAGCCCCATCCTGATCAATAACACCAGCATTAAGGTCTGCGTCTATTGCCATTTGCTTGCCAGGCAGTGCGTCAAGGGTAAAGCGTGCGATCACTTCTGAAACTCTGCCTGCTCCCTTGGTCACGACAATAAAGTTAATGATCATCAGAATGATGAAAATTATGAAGCCAACTATGTAGTTTCCTCCGATAACAAATTCACCAAATGCTTCGATTACACTACCCGCAGCTCCGGGACCTTGATGGCCATTCACCAACACGATACGTGTTGAGGCTACATTTAAGCTCAACCTCAGCATAGTCGCCAAAAGCAAAATAGAGGGGAAAGAGGAGAATTCAAGAGGTCTCGAAACATTTATCGACACCATTATGATGACCAGACCTACAAGGATGTTTACCGTAAACAATATGTCTAGCAGCAAACTCGGTAGTGGCACTATCAGCATAGCCATGATCAATAGAACAATAAATGGCATTCCCAAGCTGGCCACCGTGGTTTGACTGAGGCTTTGTCGTAAAAATGACAGCACTGCGTTATCCATATTTAGTCTATATAATCAGTTACTTATGAATTTTTTATTCTCAGAATGTGTCTGTAATGAGAATTTGGTTATTACTTGCAAGTACTATGCCAGAGTATAAGGAGTTATAAATTGCGGCAGTAAAGTAAATTACGTCGGTGTCGATTGGGGAATAAACGTATAGATATTCAAGTTAATCAGCATCGCTGCTCGTCGGCGACCCTGGGGCGCTTTTATCTCTATCTAAGCGGGCATGCCTCTTGTTTAGGACGACTAATGATATGCGCAGGAATCTTATTGAAAAATTGCTACTAATTTTCTTGGTAGGCCTTTTCGCCTCAGGATGTACAAATACCAATGAGGAACTTGCTAACGCGCTCGCAGAGCGCATGCGCATGGAGAGCGGGCGACTCACGGCAACTGGATATGCCGATATAGAAGCGCAGCAGGGTAACCCCAGCCAGAAGCGAATTCTTGCAATAAGGGCTTCCAAGATCGATGCTTACCGTGCGTTGTCTGAGCAAATTTACGGGCTTTACATAAATGGTTCTACGACGGTTGGAGATTTAGTCGTCCAAAGCGATACTATCCATTCTCGGGTCGAAGGCATTATCTACGGAGCTGAGATAGAGAGCATTAAGCCAATTTCTGACACGGCTTATGAGGTGACCCTGTCTCTGCCCCAGATAGTTGCTAATGATCTGAAGAAGCTTTATTTGCAAAGCATCGACTGAATCGACATCGAAGATTATTTGACCAGGTAAAGTAATGAAAGCGATCGCTAGAAATGGACTCTTCGCGTCTCTGATGCTCGCTGCAATCGGCAGTTATGCCGGGGAAGAATCAAGTGTANTAACGCAAAANCCTCTCTCNGCNGAGGAGCTACTTGAGAGAATTAAACTTAAGATTCTTGNTCAAGCAGTGAANTCGGGGCTTTCGATTTCGTCTTCAGGCTTTATCGACTCGGAAGGGAGGCTCACTGAATCAACTTTCTATGAAACGGGCATGCAGGTAAGTGGTATTGGTATTCCCGAGTTACTACTCCGAGGCAGAGAATTTGATGCCGAGGCTGATAATTTCATGCGCTCTACTCTACGAGAATCGCATCCTTGCGCGATGACCCAACCTCGTTATAGCAATGAGGTAGGTATTTACGTCGAAAACACTGGGTGGCATTCCAGTATTGCAAGCGGTCTGTCAGACGATTTGACCCAAACCGTGATGTCCACCCTTAGCGAAAGCGTTGAACAATCATTGAATTGGTACACCAGCAGAGCTCCGCAGGACACGGTTTCCCCAGCGAGCACCCAGTATTTCTCCATATTGAACCGTGCCAACAAAGATATAAGAAACGCCAGCTTCTTGATAAAAGCGCACATCGAATTTGTTAAGGGTAGCTCAAAGGTAACCAACGGCCTGAATGAGCTTCGTTCTGCCAGTGCCAAATTGCTTTTAGCGGCGTCCAAGTCACAATTAATTTCGTCAGCATTGGCATCTAAATCTAGCGATTCCTTTGACATTCGGGTCACATTAACATTCTTTAGCAGAGACTCTAGGGCAGAACTGATCACAGATCTGTTCACTCTTACCGAACCCGCATCACCTCATGATTTATATAACCGGCGGCTAAGTAACCGAAACGTCGAAGAGCTGAATCACAGAATATCTCAGTTCGTTGACCAACTAGATCAACCAACTGATTGTGAATTTGGAGAGTCAGCGTTTCCGATACAATCAGACCATATTTCTTTAGGTACCCAGACTGTGAGAATCAATAGGGGAAGCGTCGCAGGTGTAAGAATGGGAGATAGATTTATTCTGTCAGCGAAACCACTCAATCCTGGAGAGACTACGCTAAGTCCAGAGGTTATCGATTCGATTGCCATAGGCGAAGTGTCAAATACTAACTTCTACAGCGCAACTCTAGAGATAGTCGCGGGTCAAACTCATAAGCCATACTTAGTAGCAAAACCGTTTTAACTGTGAAAACAGAATCTCGGCAGTCACGCCTTATAGATTAAAACCCACAGAGATACCTTTATCGTTATGGATGCCACAATGAATCTCGAGCAATCATTCAGAGCCACTTCATTTCTTTTATTTAGAACGCTCATTTTTGCGTTTCTAAGCCATTCTGCCAATGGACAGGACTTCGCCGATATTGATGCTGCTTTAATTCAGCTCCTTCAAGACGTAGAGATCGAACGCTACCTTGAGACCCAAGAACTGGAACGCCTCGTGGATGGGACTTATCGGATTAAGCCGGGAGACACACTCGACCAGATTATTACCCTCACTATGCCTGATTCGAAGATGAAAATGTCATTCTTGCGACAAGCTTTTGTGCAGGCTAATCCCTCTGCATTTAGATCCTCCAACCCAAATAGGCTAGTGTCCGGTATGGATATACGGCTCCCCAATGCCGACGATATTCTTTCTTTGCTATTTATAAGCGTTCCTACAACGATAAAAGGCGCAACGGGCCATTGGATTTCCTATCCCTGAAACTTGCTGCTTCACTATTCAGGCAGCGCCATCTCGATCTGCTCACACAGCGTAATAACTCGACGGTTTAGCCCACCCCTACCCCTGTTTCAGAGCGCAATTGTGTGCATCTATCGAGCGCAGGTTCAGCCGCTTTTAAGCCATCTTGTCTCCGAAAGCATGAAGTCAGAGTTGTTTCTCAGAGAGTGTATGTGGATTCAGCGGCCAATACGTTATACTAAGTAGATTAGTAATGTGACTTGTGTGCGCGAGTCCTCTGTGATTGAGTGCATTCAAACATATGAAGCTTCAAGGCCGATGTTCTATGCGAAAAACCTCGATACGCGAGACTTCCAACCTCATAAAAAGCTTTCAGGGACGCATTCGCTCTGAAGGTTTCTACCTGACTCCCAGGCACGAAAAGTCAGTCGGGCGAGTCATCCAACGACTTCACTCTGCCACGCCATTCTGCTTTATACATGCAGACTCACAAAAGCTCTCTAATTACTACTTCGAATTAGTTATAAAGCGAATTGCACAATTGGGTGAGAATTCTATATTGCGCTTCGATCCCTTGAGGAAAGACAAGCTCATAGAAATGCTCAACAAAGAACTCGGCGAACTGCCCATAGAGAAAGCCCTCCAGGCGGGCAAGCCCAATAAAAGACGGAAAATTATCGTAATACAGAATGAAGATGAACTGATTTCTGAGGATTGGCAAGACATCGAGTTAATATGCATGTCGTTACCAAATGCGAATATCGGACTTCTCTGCAATGCAGCAGGCATCGAAAAATCATTGATTCGGCGCAATCGACTGATGAAGAATGGGCGGGTATTACACGCATTTTTCAACAATCCCACGCAGAATGAGCTTAAGCTTCTTTCAGTCGTAGCCAGAGGCCGGCCTGAGCATCGAGGGGTACTGAAGATCCTCAGTGATCTGGATTTGCGTTATAGCGGCGATTCTATTCCAGAAACAAGCGATCTCTCTCGTACCGAAACTACAAATGACAATGCGGCGCTATTCGACAAACTACTGAAAGACGCGGAATTGGAAATTAGTACTAGCGACTTTACTCACGAAGCTGAGAATGCCGGACAGTCACGCAAATATTACTTCAGAGGGATACTAGGCCTAATTTCTCTCACTCTCGTCCTTGTCGCTCTGTATTTATCGTATGGCCAAAACTGGTTCTAACGGATACTTCAAAACAAATCGATTTACCGCTATGCCAATTATACGTTAAATCTAGACTCACTAACTGCGAGCATCTGCACCCAAACTAGCCTGCCTGCGGATACGATCAAAGTCCGATTCTTGTGCCAAGCCCGAATGCAACGCAAAATCTAATCAGATAGACAAAGGCAGTAGCACAAGGACGGTCAACCTCGCTTCTTACAGTTGCGCGAACAGACAGTAAAATTTCCGCACGAGCAGCTGGACCGGTTTTCCTTGACACATTTACCCTAAAACCATGTCTTCACCTGTGTATTAGACAATTAAGATTTCAAGACTTATTCCTGTCAAAGAAATGCGACCACTCGACTTGATACATGAAGAATTGTGGAATCTCTGTCAACGCACTACAATTCTTCGAAAATACGATGTAGAGCAACCACACGAAATATGATGGAGGGGACATGCCAGAATCAGCCGCACCCGTAATCTGGAACGAAATCAAAATTGAATATG
>NYWC01000006.1 GCA_002684935.1 Gammaproteobacteria bacterium | reverse complement strand
TCGGGAAAAGGTAGGCAAGCTGACCCATCCCCAAAGNCGCAAACCGGCTCTCTCCATGTCCACGAANACAGAATTCTCTACAAANGCCGGNCCGCAGACNAGACCCACGCGACGTTGCTTCTCAAAATCACTGCGCGCAGCTTGAAGCTGATGTACGCTGCGCTNGTTGTGGTTGAGTGNGAANTGTACGTCGAANCGGCTCAAGGCCAGCCGCTTTACTGTTTCTTCAATGCGGCCGAATTCAGTTTTTTCAGTGCGTAAAAACTTCCTGCGCGCCGGTGTGTTGAAGAACAGGTCTCTGACCTCCACCGTGGTCCCCTCGGGATGGGAGACTGGCGTCACTGCCGCCTCCATGNCCTGCCCCTCAACCTGAACCTGCCATGCCAGCCCATCGCTTGCAGCAGCGGCCAAGGACTGCAGGCTCAGGCGGGAAACTGAACTGATACTGGCCAGGGCCTCACCACGAAAACCAAGNCTGCCAATGCTTTCAAGGTCCGCCAGTTCCGTGATCTTGCTGGTGGCGTGTCGGCTCAACGCGAGGGCCAGATCATCCTTCTGAATACCCGAGCCGTTGTCTCGCACGCGAATCAGCTTGACTCCACCCTGCTCGACATCAATGTCGAGGCGGGTCGCACCGGAATCGAGACTGTTTTCCAACAGCTCTTTCACCACTGACGCGGGACGTTCAACGACTTCACCGGCCGCAATCTGATTAGCGAGACGCTGACTGAGTAGATTAATTCGATGCATAAAGAGTGCCCTGGATAGGGCCGTTATTGTAGCACTATCCCACGGGCAAATTACTGGCTGGATTGGCTTCAGAGCGAGGGTATTTTCAGGATCTGACCAACCATGATGCGGTCGTTGCTCAGCTTGTTGGCGGCACGCAGTTCGGGAACGCTTATTCGATACAGCTGCGCGATCTCGGACAGCGTCTCGCCTCTGCTGATCGTATGCTCTGATGCCGGGATGGGAGCAGCACCAGGCAAACTCAACACCTGTCCCACTTGAATGGTATCGCTCTGCAAGCTGTTGCTGGCTTTGAGTTGCGCCAGGCTCAGCCCGAAGCGTTCCGCAATCTCTGACAGATTATCGCCGCGCTTGACGGTATAGGTACCCGGCGTAATACCGTTGGCTTTCTGCCAGGCGACGAGTGTGCCTTCGGGCGGCGTCTCGTAGAAATAGTTCATCACGCCCTGGGCGATTGCAGCCGCCATACGCTGCTGGAATCCACGGGTGTTAAGGCGCTGCGCCTCCTCGGGATTTGTCAGGTAGCCAGTCTCGACCAGAATCGATGGAATGTCTGGCGAGTTCAGCACCTGCAGAGAGGCTTGCTGCACCTTGTCCTTTCGAATGCGGGTAATGCCATCGAGACTCTCCAAAATCCGGGTACCTGCGACCAAACTTTGCTCCATACTCCAGGCCATCTGCAGTGACACCAGGGTGAGCGCAACATCGTCGTCAAAGTTGCCGATGGCAAGATCGCCCCCGACTCCACCCAGCAAGTCCGAACTGTTCTCTTTTTGCGAGACCCGCGCCGAGTTTTCCCTGTCTGCGCGGTCACCAGACAAGGCATAAACAGTTACGCCCCTTGCCCTGCTATTGCGATACCAATCTGCATGGATTGCCACAAAGAGATCGGCGCGCGACCGGCGCGCGATTTCCGGGCGCCGCTTGAGTTCGACGTAATAATCCCCTTCCCTGATCATGACCGGTTTGTAGCCCGGCATACTTTGCAATCGATTAAACAAGGCCCGAGAGATGGCCAGGGTGATGTTCTTTTCTTTCAGGCGGCCATCGTAGCCGATCGACCCAGGATCTTCGCCACCGTGTCCGGCTGAAATGGCAACCACAATTTCGCGTCGGCCGTCTGATTGCGGTGCAGACCGATTGCCAGTGCCAGCGGTGACTGCTGCGTTGGGGCGCGGTTCCTTATCATACAAGTCAACAACCAGTCGGTTACCAAACTCGCTATTCGGCGCAAGCGTAAAACTGGAGGGGTCCACCGCGGTCTCGAGATCCAGCACGATGCGAAGCGTGTCATCGTCCCGCTCCCCTGAACGAATGGCACGGATCGGACTGCTGGTAAAATCGAGCCCATTGAAACGTTGGCTGGTGGCAGAGGTATCAATATCGATGACCAGCCGGTCCGGATTATCCAGTGAGAACAGCGTGTAATCCACTGCTGCACTGAGGTCAAACACGAGCCGCGTGTGGTCTGGTGCGCGCCACATCCGCACATCCCGCACCTCCGCGGCATGCAGGCGAATAATCTGGCTCAACAGGAGCAGGGAAACTGTCAATCTTGTGGCTGTACTCTGGGACATCTGCAGCTTGTTTCTCACATCAAATGCATTTCACATTCAATTCGTTTCATAAACGGGCCCGCAATGCTTATTTGAGCTGGGGCTCGGACCGGAGTCCTCGTTGTCTAATAGTTTCGGCGGGATTGTCACAATCTTGCGGCAATACGCTCGCCTTTCGCCGTGTGGGTTTGACAGCTGATTTCACGCCCCGTTCCAGTGCCGCTTAGGCTAATGCTCAGATCCGGAGCCGGAATCAGACCCCTGCCTCGTTCTGCCCATTCCAGGAGACAAATATTCTGTTGCTGGAAATAGTCATCAATTCCCAAATATTGTACTTCTGCGGGGTCGATCAGACGATACAAGTCGAAGTGATAGATCTTGCAGAGCGAGAACTCATAGGGCTCCACTAGAGTATAGGTAGGGCTTTTGACTGCCCCATGAAATCCGAATCCTCGAAGGAACCCCCGGGTGAGGGTGGTCTTGCCCGCTCCCAGATCTCCCAGTAAATAGATCACTGCGCCCATTGTCCTGCAACCAGGCTGGCCAGACTTTGCCTGGGCATCATAGGGGTTTAGGAAAGTCGCCCGCGCAAGCGCAGCGCCAAAATCTATGGTGTCCTCTTCATCTTTGAGAGTGAACTGTTTTGAAGTCGACATGTGAGCAGCAGGCTAGAGATCAGGGTTCAAGAGTTGACGTATCAGCGGCAGCAGATCAGTGGCCAGCATGCCACGCTGACCGCTCTCGACAGCGGCAAGATCCGCCGCTTCACCATGGACACAGACTGCACACTGCAATGCTTGATCATTCGGCAATCCCTGGGCGACCAAAGCTGCGGTGACGCCGGCAAGCACATCACCCATGCCACCACTTGCCATGCCAGCATTACCCTCATCACACAAGAAAGTCATGTCCGTAGCGAATGAACTGCGAACTAATGTGCCACTGCCTTTAAGCAGGCAAGTACCACCCCACTTCTGCTGCATTGCTGCTATCGCTGCAAATCGATCTGCTTTTACCATATCCAGGCTGATATCAAGCAGTCTTGCCGCCTCACCCGGATGCGGAGTTAGTATCCAGGTCTCCCTTTTCAGTCCTGTCTGGCGATTGTCCCTGCCAGCCAACAGATTAAGCCCATCAGCATCAATAACCAAGGGGGTTTGTTGAGCCATCTGTGTCGCCAGACTGCGCTGCAAGAGGTCCTCGCCCCAGCAACCGCGACCCAGACCCGGGCCCACGACAATCACCGTGGCTTTGGCTAGGAGTTCAACCACGTCGAAGCCCTCATCCTCGGTACCTGCCACCATGAGCTCTGGCCTGCGCGCAAGCATACCGGCCCGGTGTTCAGATCGAGTCACCACAGAAACTAGGCCAGCACCACTGCGCTGCGCTGCTTCTGCGGCTAGCAAAACCGCGCCGCCATAGCCACAGTCACCACCAACCACCACCACATGGCCAAAAGTACCCTTGTGGGACGCAGGTGCACGGGGCTTGATAGAGTCCCGAACTGAATTTATATCAATTCGTTTTACACTAGGTTTNGCTGCATCCGCGTCGAGATAAAGCTCGGACGGCANCCCCAGATCACTGAAGAAAAGTTTGCCGATATAGTTAGACGCAGAGCCTGTCAGCAGACCTTGCTTCATGCCAATAAAGGTCACGGTAATATCTGCGTCAACCGCGCAGCCCAGCGGCTCACCAGTGTTGGCATGCAGCCCTGAAGGAATATCTACCGCCAGTACCGGTTTGTGGCTGGCGTTTATGAGGGAAATTGCGGCGGCATAATCCCCAGTCACTTCTCGATCAAGCCCTGTTCCCAGCAGCGCATCAACCAATACCGTGGGGCTGTCGCNGTCCGGCTGNTGGTAATANTCATTGAACGCGACCAGCTGCACATCTTCTTTCCGAGCCATAGCATAGGCCTTGGCGGCATCTCCACTCAATCGATCGGGAGATGAGAGGTACACGATTTCGCTCTNNAGACCTTGCTCAGCTGCGAGCGCGGCGATCACATAGCCATCTCCCGCATTGTTGCCGGCGCCGGCGAACACCCGCAATCGTCTGGNTTCCGGCCAATGCTCCAAAAGAGCGGCAAAGCAAACCCGACCGGCCCGCTGCATGAGGCTAAAGCCCTCAATGCCAAACCTGTCGATTGCGAGTCGATCGAGTTGTTGCACTGCAGCAGCCTGATACAGGTCGCGGGGCAATCGGGAGGAATATTCAGCCATAGCTAAGGCTTCGATTAGTGGGTGGATTAGCAGACGACAGTCTAATTTAATTTTTTGATCAACCGTCGAACTAGACGCAATGTGGTCTCCAATTCTTCAGTCGGTATGTCTTCAGTGTTTTCGATTGCCCAGGGGTCCTGGACTTCTCGGAGCATGCTATACGTTTCTTTGCCATCTTCACTTAGGGTAACTAGCGCNGATCGCTTATGCTTCGGATTCTCAGCGTAGAGCAGCAGGCCATCCTCTACCATTACATCCGTGATGCGCTGCACCGCCTGACGGGATTGCCCAAGGGCTCGGGCAATACCAGGCACGGTGAGGCCAGCTCTGGAAAGGGCGATGGCGCCAATGACTTTCCAGCGGGCATGGGTTAGGCCTAGCTGTTTCGTCATGGCGTCGCCTTCGGCTATCAGCAAGCCGTTCAGCCGAAATAGCGATAATACAAGGTCCAGAAACAGGACCCGTTTGGGCGAATGCACAGGTAGCTCCTGTTTTTCTAGCCTCACTGGGATTTGATCTCCGCCAGGCAGAGGCATACAAGCAGGCGCCGATAGCGCCATAGGTTCAATGTCAGCATGTTGTCATTTGTACTAGGCGCGGTCAATCCTTTGTGTTGCCTGGGCGCAGACAAACTAATCAATCAGCTCGTGCGTCTAGGAGTTCATTGGGATTGCAGTTTCTGTCCAATCAGATACCTGCGCCTCGTCCTGAAATTCAAGGGTTATCACCAGGACTCATATCAAAAACCGGCACCATGATTACTCACACTGATAAGCTGATCGCCAAGCCAGTCGCTGCAATCGCGCTGCAGGGCGCAACCTAGGCTCAGCTTCAGCTCTCTGGCGCACCTGATAAACTACGAGGGTTTCTATTTCCTAGACCACATACTGTCAACATTAGCGGTGACGGCGAAATCATCGCTTACAAAAACCAGGCCAAGGTCAACCTGATGGTGACCACGGAAGCCCGCGATCTGTCCCAGTCCATGACGGCCAACCAGAAGCTCCGCAATGGGTTGATTCAAGACTTCATCGGCGCCGGTATTTCCGCTGTGGATATCAATAATTCCAAATTCTCGAGCTCGCCTCAGGTTGGCTTTTTTGGACGTGACCCGGCTCGAGGTCGAGGTCGAATCTAAAGAGCATTTGCAGCTTTTCGCGGCAGCGGTGAATGCGAATGATGAAGTCGAATTCGAAAGCACCGAGTTTGAGCCTAACAAAGAGAAGGCATTCGAAGTTCAAGTGCGCGAGTTAGCGCTGCGGGATGTTATGGAGCAGAAGGCCTGCTACGAAAGCAATTTAGGGATCAAGCTTCAAGCCATCAACTTTTATTACGGCGGCGTCCAGCGCATGACTCGCGCCATGCCTATGGTGGCGATAGAGATGGCAGCAGATATCACCGGCACTGCGGTGGAGCCAGTCGCGGCCTGCGCTGTCGCCCCTACATTCGATGAAGTAGAATAGCAGATGTCTGTGACGGTGGTATTCGAAATTGTTAGTGATAACTAAGTGCAATCGTGGCAAACATACTGCAACTCTTAGCCTACTCTGGATGGTGCTGCTCATCGCCCCGGCGAGCTCCGGTGACGCAATTGATGATGCCAGACTCCTGTTGCGAATAAGCAATACCGCAGAACACTTTGAGGCCCGCACCCAATCCCAAATTTCCAACATACTCCGCACCTATGCCAGTATCGTAGCCATGGAGAGTGACCTTGAACTACCGGCGGGAATCAGATCGGCCATCGCGGCGTGCTACACCCAGGAATATGCCTGGGAAAATTTCCGGGGTGGCTTCGCGGAGATAATTGCCGAACATCTAAGCCGGCAACAAATCCAGCTACTCATCGGCTTTTATCGCAACAGGGGATTACCCCCTTTTCAAATCGACACCTTCAAGGCAACTATTGCCAAAGCGGAATTGATAAAGGCGATTAGCGCCGACTATATTTTCAGCAGCAGCCCAGGCTGTGTGCATCGAGATGCTCAATTGATAAATTCTTTCATACACTCAAAAAGCCCTCCTTCCCTGCCGGGTACCAACCTTGAGTAAGCCCGACCCTAAAAATTCAGACCCGGTCACGCAAACAGGCGAGCCTGCTGGGGCAGCGCCGGCCGACATCGAATTGGACAAGCAGGAGTGGCGAGAGGCCCTGGAAGACATCCTTGCATGTTATGGCACCCAGGGCGTGCAGGAAATCCTGGCCAGTCTTGGCAACTGGTGCGCGGGACANCAACTGCCCGTGCGAGTTGGCAACGTCAATACGCCTTACCTGNACTCCATTCCTNTTTCGCAGCAAGCAGAATACCCTGGCGACCTTGAACTTGAGCAGCGTTTGGAAAACATCCTGCGGTGGAACGCGATGGTCATGGTGTTGCAGGGCCAGGATGCGGGAACTNGCGTGGGCGGCCATATCGCAATCTACGCTTCCGCGGCAACTCTGATGGAAGTTGGTTTTAACCATTTCTTTCGCAATTAATCAGAGGGCTACGGTGGTGATCTGGTAATGCTGNNGCCCCACACCTCACCCGGCATCTATGCGCGCTCCTGGTTAGAAGGACGCCTGAACACAGCGCAATTGGAAAATTTCCGCCGAGAACTGTAGCCATCNGGCGGCCTCACCTCCTATCCCCACCCACGATCAATGCCGAATTATCGGCAGGTANCAAATGCCTCCNTGGGCTTGTCTACCCCCACAGCCATCTANCAGGCTCGGTTTGCCAAGTATCTTGAGCATCGGGGATTGAAGCACCGACGTGGCGGGAAAGTCTGGTGCTTTNTCGGTGACGGCGAGGCCGATNAGCCGGAAGTGCTGGGAACGATTAACATCGCCTCCAGNAAAAAGCTAGATAACCTANTTCTGGTGATCAACTGCAATTTACAGCGTCTTGATGGCCCGGTGAGAGGCAGCAGTAAGATCATCCAGGAACTTGAGGCGTCCTTCACTGGGGCGGGTTGGGATGTGATCAAAGTCATCTGAGGTGGAGGCTGGGACCGACTGCTCGCCGCCGATACTCAGGGCATGCTGCGCCAACGCATGGAAGAATGTGTGGATGGAGACTACCAGCGTTATTCGGTCTTGCCCGGCGATCTGCAGCGAAAACATTGGGTGGACGGCAATCCCGAACTGGAACAGATGATGAACGCTCTGTCTGACGAAGAGGTAAAACAAATCAAGCGCGGCGGACAAGACCCAAAAAAGATTTACGCCGCCTACTCCAGAGCGGCAGCCAACACCGACAAGCCCACGGTGATATGAATCAAGACCGTTAAAGGTGATGGATTGGTGGATGCTGCTGGCAGCAATACTGTCCATCAGAAAAAGAACTTCGATAAGGCCCAGCGTAAAGCGATAGCACGTAATTTCGGTATTCCACTGAGTGACGCTGAAATCNAACGCGCCGCCTTCTATCGCCCCGACCCTGACAGCGAGGAAATACGTTATCTGCACGCCAGGCGGAAGGCTCTGGGTGGGTCCATACCCCAGCGCAACAGCAACTGCATCAGCCTGCCCCCTCCGCCAATGGAGCGCTTTGCCAGCTTGCTCCGAAATCCCAGCAACCGGCCTCAGTCCACCACCATGGCACTGGTTCGGACCCTTTCAATCTTGATGAGAGAGAACGGGTTAAAGCAGTAGATAGTCCCTATTGTTCCCGATGAGGCGCGAATCTTTGGTTTGGAGGCATTGTTCAAAATTGCGGGCATTTTCTCCCTGCAGGGGCAACGCTATACGCCGGTGGATGCGGACACATTGGTGGCTTACCGCGAGGCTGAAGACGGTCAAATCCTGCAAGAAGGCATTTGCGAGACTGGCGCCCTGGCTTCTTTTCTCGCAGCCGGCACGACTTACTCGATTCATGGTCTACCGATGATCCCATTCTATTTTTTCTATTCGATCTTTGGCTTTCAGCGCGTCGGGGACATGATCTGGGCCTGCGGCGACATGCTATGTCGCGGCTTTTTGATTGGGGGCACTGCTGGCCGGACAACACTGAACGGCGAAGGCATTCAGCACCAGGATGGACATTCTCAGGTCATCGCCAATACTTACCCTAACCTGAAGAGTTACGATGCCGCCTTTGCCTATGAACTGGTAGTTATCGTGCGCGACGGAATCCGCCGCATGTACCAGCAGCAGGGGAACATCTTCTACTACCTGACCGCTTACAATGAGAATGATTCAATGCCTGACATGCGAGAGTCAAAGGCTGTTGCTGAAGGCATTATCAGAGGAGGTTATTGCTACTATTCAAGCGAGACCCTCGAATCCTCGCAGATACACCTACTCGGCAGTGGCTCCATCATGCTGCAGGTGCTGGCGGCTCGCAATCAACTCGAGGCGCTTGATTAAAGGGTTTCAGTCTGGAGCATCACCAGCTACAACGAACTCTATCGCGAGGCCGAGTCCTGTGAGCGACAGGCCAGATCGCACCCGACTGAAGCGGCGCCCCAACCTTATGTTACGGCTATGTTTGCTGACACTAGCGGCGTCTATGTTGCAGCTTCCGACTATATGAAAACCCNGGCCCGCAGCATCGCCCCGNGGATGCCAGCCAGCTNCCAGGTCCTGGGCACAGACGGCTATGGCCTGAGTGAGTCGCGGGAGGAGTTGCGGNGCTACTTCGAGATNAGCGCCGATCACATCTGNCATGCGGCACTGGNGCAGTTGCTGCGCACGCANACTAAGGGCAAGCGTCGTATTCAGTCACAGATTGACGCCTTAGGAATAAACCCGAATAAATCAGATCCGACACTCCGCTAGGTCCGGTAAAGGGTCTTTCGGACACAATTATCAGTGCGTCATGGAATACATCAGATAGTTAATACCAAGTCGGTAGGCCGAATTAGCGTAGCGGGTCGGATAAGCCTGATGATAAGTATGCTCCCAGCCATCACCCATATCTGAATTCCAATTGATCAGTACCATGACGCGACCTGAGTCATCAAGAATGGCGTGGTTGCTGGCGTAGTCAATCCCCTGCTCGCCAAAATCATCGGAGCGATAAAGCGCCGGAATCATCTGTGGGCCATCGATATCATAGTAGACATGGAATATCTCATGGTCAGACTTTAGCTCGACTATTTCGCGATCAGGAAAAACCTGACTGAAGGCCGCGTAGAAATTGTCCCACTGGCGCTGGCCCCAGAAATCATCGATTAACAGAAAGCCACCCCGCAAAAGATATTCCCGCAGGTTTTCGATCTCTTTGGGACTGAGTACGATGCCGCCATTCTGGCCAACTTCCAGCATGTAAAGAAACGGATAATCGAAGATTTGCTCGTCGTCGAAACGCAGCACGATGGGATTGCTTTCGACTTTGATATTGGTCAGCCGTGACACGCCCCGCAGGAAATTCATATCCGCATCGGGGAAATCAATAGACCAGGTTCCATAGCCGAAGCCGCCTCCCCAATAGGTATCAAACTGTACCCTGACGAAGTTAAACTCGCCTGAGTCTTCACCTCCCAGATCGTAAACGCCTGCATCTGTACCCGCGATGGATGGAAATACCTGAGCTAGTCCTAGCCTTGGAAGCATACTGAGCAACAACACTGCGAGTGATCGAATTAGCAAGATTTTAAGCATTCAAACTCATCAAAAATTAGTGACCGATCAAGTGTGGCTATATTCCGCGGAAGGATCAAGCACACAGAGCTAACTTATCCGCAATATATTCGAAAATATCCTTCGCTTTTCTCAGACCCGCCCCACACTGAAAACGAGTGCAGGCGTAATTATATTACGATTCAACCGGCCCACGCCCGTGACCTAAGGATATGCATGTGGCCGGTTTACTTGTCCCGAATTTTTCAGGGCCCTATTTCCAGATTGCCCCGCCTATTCAAACCATGCAGCGTTTATTGGGGCAAAAGTGCGCATCGCTTTGCTCGGCCTTCATTGCTGCAGGGGTTTAAGCTGATAGGGTGCGCAAAGAAACGCGTTTGGGAAAGCGGAGCCTCAACGCAGCGAATCGCAATAATCTTCATCACTCACAGCCGGCGTGAACCAGATATAGTCGTAAGCGGGCTGGGCACCAAACTGTTCGAGGTATCGCGCAGGCTCGTTTTCATCAGCAACGACTTCCAATAGTGCCAGGCTGACTATGTCTTTTCGTTCCAACTGCTCATCGCCTGTAAGCAAGTAATTTGGTACGCCGAGGTCATGGCGCACATGGTAATTGCCAGCGACCAATACAGCTATGCCACCCGAAAGCTTAAGCTTAAGCCTCAGGCTCTTTGCCATTGTAAAATCTCGCGTCTGTTGAACCCGTACCATCGGTGAAAACTGCGATTTCGGCAACATGCCGCAATGGCTTTCGTCGATATCGCTGTTGAGTCTTGCCATGGTTTCGGCATCGAAGATATCTTCGATTGCCTGAGGGGTCGGTGCACTATAAACCTCTCTTACCATCTCGAGACTTATGTTTCCTGCCGTTACTGGCACAGAGCCATGGTAAGCAGCACGGAGAAGCGGCCCATAAAACTGCCAGTCCCAGCCCTGTTCATCCCAGTATAAAAACTCCTGCATCGCTGCNTCTGAAGCGAATTCTGTTTCTAAAAACCGGCTCAAGGGCTCAGTGGCATTACTATCGAGCATCTCGAAAGTAATTTGGCTTATAGCATCGTCACTGATCAAGTGCTCAATAACGGCTAACTGTAACGCGTGATGGTCCGGGTTATCGTGTTTTTCACCTAATAAAAGATAACTGGCACTAATTAAACGCGACCAAAGAGCACCTGGAGTAATGAACTGCTGTTCGCGGCTGCTCCAGACTTTCCCAACCAGCTGATGATCTGCATATAGCACTGACTGCCAATTCTCAGGATTATCGACCTGTGCCGAAAGTGAGTGGCTTAAAGTCAGGGCCGCAATGACAGCCACAAAGATTCGCATGCTAGTTAGTACCTCCCATCTGCTGCCAGCTCCCATAAATTTCATCATCCCAAAAATTCTGAAAATAGGCGATCGCGGACAGGTTTTCATCATCAGTCAAAACTTCAGCAAATGCTGGCATCTTGCCGCCGAGGGGAATGCCGCCTGCGTTGACGACCTGCNTGAGCNGGGACAGAGGATGATGCCAGGCATGGGCCGTGCCATTTAGGGGCGGCGGTGGAAACGAGCCGTCATCCAGTTTTTCGCGCCATTCTGCNGCCAGGCCCTGCGCTTTGTCGCCATGACACACTGCACAGTGACCTTGAAANACTACTTCACCAGTTACAACCTGGGTGGATGTATACCAGCGGCCNGGCACTGTGGCTTGGCTTGCACTGGTGACGAGACTGCCGGGTTCCGAACAGCCCGACAGCAGCGCGGCAATGACAACAAACAAGGTAACTGGAATGCTCATGGCCATCGCTCAGACTTCTTTCTTGGGGTAATCGAATTCTTCCAGCTTGGCGCCGTGCTCTTCGATCTCACTCCACNTTTCTATTGGCAGGCTCATCTGCATCAGACCACAGGTNGGGATATTGTCAATGTCGGCACCTGTCATCAAGTTGGCAAACTCGGTTATCGCAGGGTTGTGGCCTACTAGCATGGCCGATTCAAAATGATCATCCACCAGGCGAGCAACTTTCAGGAACATGCCAGCCCCGGCGAAATACAGCTCGGGATTGCTGGCAACCTCATTAGCATCGAAGCCCAATTCCTCCGCGATCATCTTCGCTGTGGTTTTAGCACGCACCGCTGGACTGCATATGATGCATTCCAGCTGACTGCCCCGCTGCTGGAAGCGACTGGCCATCTTTGGAATGTCCCGCCGGCCACGTTCCGCCAGTGGCCGCTCAAAATCCTTCAGCTCTGGGTCATCCCAGCTGGATTTGGCGTGGCGCAGTAAATAGAGCGTTTTCATGGAATGCGTCAGAACGTTTTCAGCGGGTGAAGAACNNGGTTTCAGTGTCCGCAGACGNGCAACTCAGCCTTATACCCCAATTCCCTTAGCAACTCCAGAANAGTTCAATTGCTAACGAAACTGCGAGGCAGACCGAAAACTTACAGTGATCATTCTAAACACTCGGCGCTGTCCACCAGACCATTGGCAATTAGCACACCCGTGAAAGAGGGAGTAACCATGCTAAAACTTAATTCGCTCGCCATTCTCGGCGCGCTGACCCTATTTAGCACCGCGGCAGTGGCACAGGAGGAAGAATCCGGCCTAACCACAGAAGTGGAGCTCGGCGCCGTTTACACCAGCGGTAATGCGGAAGCTGAAAGCATTAATTTTCGAGGAGAGGTCGACTGGGACCGGGGAGACTGGGATTATGGCTTCTTGATTGACGGCCTGCGGCAATCCCAAAACGACGTATTGGCCGCGCAGCGCTTCTACTATGTGGCGAACGCCAATTACGAGCTGGATGAAGTTAGTTTCATCCAGNCCAGGCTGGCGCACGAGGACGANCGCTTCAGTGGTTATGACAGCCAGACTGACCTGACANTGAATTATGGTNGCACTACGCTGACTAATCTACAGAACATGAGCNTTACTTATGAAGCCGGTCTCGGTTATCGCCAGAGTCGCGCCGAAGCGGAAGATTTCGACGACGCCATGTTTCGTCTTGCCGGCGACTACCAGTGGAATATCTCTGAGTCAGCCGACNTTGGACAGACTTTGAGTGCGGAAGTTGGTAATGAAACCAGTATTTATCGCTCCGAGAGTAGCATCGAGACGCGAATTCTGGACAATCTCTCGCTTAGATTCTCTATTTTTGTTAAGCATCAGACTGAAGTACCGGTTGGGCGCAAGAAGACTGATACTGAAACTTCCATTACCTTCGTTATGAATTTCTAGCAGGTNTTCCAGAAGTCCCCCGATGGGAGGTCTGGGCGCTGCAGAAGAGGCCCTAAGCATGACACCNGTCGTTCGACTCTACTGGNTAATCNCCCTGTTATTCCTGCCACTGAGCCTCGTGTGGCTTCACACCAGCCTCGGTGGCAAATACTCCCCTGACACACTCGCAGCGCAACCCCTGCAGCTTTTCCTGTTCCTGCTGACGCTTAGCTGGACAGCTGTGGGTGGCCNCGATCTATTCTTCAGCCCGAGTAATCTGCGTCGTAACTACCCGGTACTGGCTAATATTCGCTATACCCTTGAAAAATTTCGGCCTGAAATTCAGCAATACTTTATCTCTAACAATCAGGAAGANCGCCCTTTCAGTAGAGAACAACGGGATCTAGTCTATCGACGGGCGAAAAACCTGANTGACACCATTCCATTTGGCACCGAGCGTGACATCCTTGCCGAGGGGTATCGCAGCCTGCTGCACTCAATAAACGCAACTCATCTTGATGAGAGCCATGGTCGGGTGACCTTCGGCGGACCAGCCTGCAGCAAACCCTATAGCGCTTCCAGACTCAATATATCTGCGATGAGCTTCGGCTCTCTCAGNGGTAAAGCAATCAGGGCGCTAAACAAGGGTGCTCGCCTGGGAGGGTTTGCTCACAACACCGGCGAAGGCGGCTTGAGCCCACATCACCTGAAACACGANGGCGATATTATCTGGCAGATCGGCACGGGGTATTTTGGCTGCCGCCAGAAAAACGGACGCTTTGACGACGGCGCTTTCGCGGAAAGAGCCAGCCGCGACACGGTCAAGATGATAGAAATCAAGATTTCCCAGGGTGCAAAGCCCTCNCATGGCGGNGTTCTCCCCGGTGCCAAGGTGACCCGTGAAATCGCTGACATTCGCCTGGTAGAAGTTGGCCAGACCATCAATTCGCCTCCCAGCCACCCTGAATTTTCCACCCCGGTTGGCCTACTCGAGTTTGTGCAGCGACTCCGAAATGAAAGCCTTGGCAAGCCAATAGGATTTAAACTCTGTATTGGTCATAAGCATGAGTTTCTCGGCATCATCAAAGCCATGGTAGAAACTCAAATTGTGCCGGACTTCATTACCATCGATGGCTCTGAGGGTGGCACTGGTGCAGCCCCTGTGGAGTTCACCAACCGACTTGGTGTGCCCTGCCTTGAAGCGACCTACTTCGCGAACCAGGCACTGATCGGCGCCAATCTGAGGGACTCAATACGCCTGATCAGTTCCGGGATAACTGCCAGCGGTTTCGACATGCTGGAAAAAATTGCGGTTGGGGCAAGCGCGGTCAATACAGCGCGCTCAATGATGCTGGCGCTGGGNTGTATCCAGGCACGCAGTTGCAACACCAATCTCTGCCCCACCGGCATCGCTACTCAGGATCCTGCCCGAGAGCGAGCTGTAGATGTGGATGAAAAAGCTCAGCGTGTAAGGAANTATCATGAACGCACCATTCACTCTTTCTTGGAGCTGTGCGGTGCGATGGGCCTGGAAGATCCGGACGATCTTGCCCCCGAAGATCTATTGCGCCGCTCGGAAANTATTATGCGGTCCTTCGTACAAAGCGACGCTGCATTAGAGCCGGGGCAGCTTTTGTCAGCTGACATACCGNCATCATTCAGGACTGACTGGGACCGGGCCCAAACAGANAAATTTTGAGTCCCCTCCAGTCATGAGCGACTTGGAGACANCGGCAATCNAGCGCTACTGATCGCAAGCACGGAGAATAAGCGTATGAATAATGAAGTCAGCTTTCGAGCAGGTCTAAACCACTGTTCCCCTGGATCTTGTGTCATGCGACAAACTACTTGCCTTCCCATTAGCGCGCTGTTTTGTTTTTATTGTATATTTTCAAGCGCGGCAGACCAAGCTAACAGCCGCCTCGACGCGCTGTTTGAGCAATTGCGGCTCAGCGAAAGCCCTGCACAAATCAGGACCACGGAAAGCGAGATCTGGTCTATCTGGCTGACCCACCCCAATAGTGACGTTGAGCGCCTAATGGTGCTGGGCACAGAGGCCATGAACAGGCGTCAATTTCCTGAGGCACTGTTAATCTTTACCCAGATCGTAGAGAACTTTCCTGAATTCGCAGAAGGATGGAACAAGCGTGCAACCTTGCACTACCTGGTGGGTAATACAGAAGCGTCTGTCAGCGATATAGAAAGGACCCTGGCATTGGAGCCGCGGCACTTTGGCGCGCTGTCCGGGCTGGGGCTGGTTTATCTGCAACAGGGCAGGTTGACCCAGGCCAAGGACGCGTTTGAGAAACTGATTGCTGTCCATCCGAACAGTCCCAACGCTCAGGAAAANCTGCGCCTCGTGATTGAGCAAATTGCCGTAAATATTATCTGACGCTGAGCACGGCNCAGCCTGAAGCGGTTTATTTCGCCCACAAAAAAAGGGATGCTCGAAGGCATCCCTTTTGCGACAGAATCAGTTCAGACTTATTCCACGCGGCTACCAGTCACAGCGAAGGCACCGAAGTCGCTGCCGAACTCACCAGAGACGGAATCACCTTCGACTGAACCTGAGAAATCGAGCACAAGAGTCTGNCCTTGGGCGTCTACCTCAGCGGAAAAAGNGATGCTATTACCATCGTACATAACNCCNTCAATTGGCGCTTCACCCAGCTGATCTGAGCNCATCATGCCAGATCCGTCGGCATTCAGAGTCAGGGTAGCAGGGAGTGCACCCAGGGGAGTGTTCATTTCTACATTCCAGACGCCAACGCCAGGAGGAGTAGAAGCAGCACAGCCAACCAGCACTAGCAGGGACACTGCCAACCATCCGCTAAATAATTTTTTCATACTAAAATATTCCTTTTGTCATTCACACAGGGTTTTACCGTTAGGTTTTTACAAAGGAAGCCTAGAGTCACCGTTCGGTAAAGCGCTGTGCTTTAACCCCAACCTCTCTTCTGGAGCTGCCTCAATTGCGAAACGCGAGGCCTATTGTCCTGTTAATAGCGCGGCAGTCAACCTCAATAGGCAGCAATATTTGGCGTTTTACCCCAATCGACCCTCAGGGAATAACCCAGGCGTCGAGCCAAGTTTGCTCTGACATAGAGAATTCGAGCTCCTCAAGCAGCGCCCGCTCGATACCCGGCATATGCGCGGCGCCGTAAAACAGACTGATGCGCTGTCCTGAACCGTCGCGCAATACCTGCTGCAGTTCACCTAGGGCCGCCGCATTACGGTCGCCAAGAATTGTCACCTGGGATTCCAACTCAGCGTCAATAATCAATCCACCACTCCGTCCCAATTCCTGCGCCACCAGATATTTCACCGCCTGGCCCTGGTTGTCAGCCGCCAGCGCAGTCAACAAGGACAAAACCGTAAAGGACGAAACTGCGCCGCTGCCATTTAATCGCGCCTGCTGCTCGCTCGCCATCTGCGCGGCAGCGAGATTCAGAAACATCGTGAAGAAATTTTCATTCTTGGCATCCATGATGGACCTAAGCTCCTGCATGTTTAGGTCGGCATGGCGAAAATTGACTGCCCCATAATTGATTTCCTGCAATTGAAAGTGCAACTGGAGATACCTTGCCATAGCGGCTTGCACGAATCCGATCGCTGAACCACCATAATTGCGTGCCTGCGGACTCAGGTCAGGGTCGGGCTCATTGGTGACCAGCTCGTAAAGCACCGCATCGCGCTGCTCAAAATAGGCATTGAGGGCCTCGTAATACGCAGCATCAGCAATATGGACAGCAGCAACCAGCTCAACCTCTGTTCCATTTTTTGCTACATAGCGATTTATCGAGGTTTGCAGCTTGCCTTGCCATTGTTGCCCATCCTCAACGAATCGTACGAACTGGGCATGGGACGATGGTGTNACTAACAGAGCGAACATTGTGAATACAATAATATTNAATATGTGCCNTATNNCCCTTTTTATTCCAGACAGGATCTGANTCGGTTCAAACTTACAATTGCTGTTTATAAAANTCTCGATTGCTTTCATCACCAGGCAAGCTCCAGAATCTGCCGTACATCATCAACTGACAAAATGGCGCGAGGGTTTCTTTTTACCACCGGGTGCTGAAACGCGCGNGCCGCAATTTCGTCCAACTTAGATCTAGGCACCTTTACNTCCCGCAGGGTGGTGGGTAAGCCAAGAGAAGAAATCAATTTTTTAACGACGGCGTGAGCCGGCNCCGTTGGACTCCCCATGGCCGCAGCAATTGACAACATCTGTGCTTGCAGCTCTGACTGATTCCATTCNAGCACTGCCGGCAGCATCACACAGGAGGTGTAACCGTGAGGAACCCCGCACAGGGAACCAAGAATGTAGCCGATACCATGGCTCGCACCATGGGGCACGGTGCCCAGACCACAGCATGCCAGCCATACGGCCTGCTGGTTTTCATTCAATGCCGCCGCGTCTGAAAAACTTTCTGTCAACGCCGGTAATGACTCGCTAAACAAGCGCATAGCATNCAGGAAATGGCCATCGAGAAAGGGTGTGCTGTGGCCAGAACAATAGCCTTCTACGGCATGATCGAGGGACCTGATCGCGGTGGATAACCAGAGCCACTTCGGCGTGTGTGCTGCCAATGCGGGATCATAAAGAATGGCTTGTGGGCACAGACGAGGCCCTTTGTAGCCTTCCTTGCTGCCAGTCTGAGTATTCAGTATGCCCGCATTGTTACTGAATTCCGCACCCGACAATGTGGTCGGGATGGCAATCTGTCGAATTGCTGCCGCAGCAGAGAACAAACCAAAATCCCCGTGCTTGCTCCCGTGACTGCCATCCCCCTGCTGCGCGTACTCCAGAAGATCTGACTCAGCNTGCAGATCTTGTTCCATCGCTAGCTGCACGAACTTACAGGCATCTANCACCGAACCACCGCCAATACTCACGATTACATCAGCATTGCTGCTACGCACGCGAACCAGCAGCGCCAGCGCGTCTTCACGCGGTGTATGGGCGCGAATGCTGGTGCNNAGGCCAGCTATGCCAAGAGGCAAGGCTTCCCGGAGACTCTTGAGGTCAGCGGTAGCAGTGGCAAGACCGTTCGATGCGACTAAAAATGGACGCTGGTATCNGTATTCTTGTAACAGCCTNGGTAACGCGACCTCGGCAGGTTCAGAAAANATTACCTTGTGCAGTGCGCTGTATGTATATTCCATGAAGCCTTGCTTATTAATGAAGCGAACAGCGAGTGTATGCCGAGAGCACCGCTGCTTGCCACTTGCACATCGAAATAGCACTGTTAGCGCGGTACAATCCAGAGATTGAGGGCAATTGCAAAGCAATTTCGCCGACTCAGGCGCAGGACTAAGAGGTCTTTGATCATGGCAACTTTCAAGATTAACGGTGAAGAGCACAGCCTAGACGTGGAGCCCGAGATGCCCCTGCTTTGGGTGCTGCGGGATGAATTGGGCATGACCGGCACCAAGTTTGGCTGCGGTGTTGCGTCCTGTGGTGCTTGCACAGTTCACGTTAATGGCAACGCGGTGCGCAGCTGCGTTCTACCGGTATCAGCAGTGGAGGGTCAGGAAGTTACAACCATCGAAGGGCTAGCTGAGTCTTCGGTCGCGTTTTACGAACCAAGCGCTCTGACTGCAGTGCAGCAGGCCTGGATTGATTACCAGGTGCCACAGTGTGGTTATTGCCAGTCCGGCATGATCATGGCGGTTTCCTCCTTGTTGACCGCGAATCCAAACCCAACTGACGCCGAAATTGACGCCAGTATCAATAATGTCTGCCGCTGTGGCTCCTATCCTCGGGTGCGTAAAGCCATCCGTGCGATAGCCAGCGCCTAAGGAGATCACGCTATGAAGATTTCCAGAAGACGTTTTATTCTATCCAGCGCAGCTGCCGGTGGTGGCGTGTTGATCGGTTATGCTGCGACCCGCCCTAGCCACCACCGTGTCGCCAACAATACCCTTGCACAGGGCGAAGAAAGGTACCTGACGTCTTTTTTTAAGATCGAGCCTGACAACAAGGTTACTGTTTATGTAAGTCATTCCGAAATGGGTCAGGGTAGTCACACAGCGCTAGCCATGATGGCGGCGGATGAGCTGGATGCCGCCTGGGAAGACGTTATAGTTGAGCAGGCACCTGCCACAGACCTCTATGCCACCGGTGATATGGCTATAGGGTTTGCCGGTGAATTCGGCGTACCTTCCTTCCTGATGCCCCTGATTGAAGCCAGTGCGATGAAAATTGCCCAGCTCGGCAATCTGCAAACTACCGGCGGCAGCGCCTCCATTCGCTTCACGGGCCAAATGGGCATGCGCTTGGCCGGCGCCGCCGCCCGCCAGATGCTGATTCAATGTGCATCGGACCAGTGGGCCGTGCCCGCCAGTGAATGCACTACCGCACTGGGCTATGTCCAGCACAACGCCAGCAGCCAGTCTCTCAGTTATGGTGAACTAGCGGATGCGGCAGCAGCGCTAGAACCGCCAGCCGAGCCAGTATTAAAAGACTGCTCTCAGTTCAACATCATGGGCAAGGCGATCTCGCGCGTTGATATCCCCGCCAAGGTTGACGGCAGCGCCTTNTACGGTNTGGATTNCAAAGCCGATGACATGTTATTCGCCGCAATTCGGCTAGCTCCCGTTTTTGGGACCAAATTGGTATCAGTGGATGCCAGCGAAGCGCTGCAGCGTCGGGGCGTGCAGAGAGTAATCGAGCTGGAGGAATCCGTCGCGGTTGTCGCCGACAACTACTGGCGAGCGAAGGAAGCCCTCAAGCTGGTCAAAACCGAGTTTGAAAGCTCTGACAACGACGATATCTCCAGTGCAGATCTTGCGGCTCGGTTTGATGCGGAGCTGGAGTCAAGCGAGGGAAGTAAAGATTTTGAACTCGGTGACGCCGGTGGCAATCTGCAACTGGCCGAAGACCAAATAGAAGCGAGTTACCGCGTGCCCTATCTGGCTCATGCCCCGATGGAGCCGATGAACTGCACGGTGCATTTGCATGACGGCATTGGTGAGGTATGGACCAGCACTCAGGATCCCCTTGCGGTGCGTGGCCGGGTCGCTTCCGTTGCCGGGCTGGGTGAGAACGATGTTACCCATCATCCAAGCTATCTCGGTGGCGGATTCGGTCGACGCCTGCCCTTTAACTGGAACGTGATAGACCACGCAACCAAGATCGCAATGGAATTTAGCGTTCCGGTTAAAACCGTATTCAGCCGAGAAGACGACATGCAGCAAGATTATTATCGCCCTGCTGTAACGTCCAACTTCAAGGCAGGTCTGAATGGAGACGGCAAGGTCGTGGCCTGGCAGAACCGCTATACCGGGCCGGTACAAACTCCGGGCGCGGCGCATATTCCCTATGATATTGCCAATCAGTCCATCAGATACGTCGACGGCAATACCCATGTGCCCGTCGCTGCGTGGCGGAGCGTGGACCACTCGCAACAAACTTTCTTCACCGAATCATTTATAGATGAACTCGCTCACCAAGCCGGCACTAACCCTTTTCAATTTCGCATGGAATTGCTGCTTAAACATCCACGCCATCAGGAAGTTCTGCGCGTAGCCGCTGAGGCTGCTGGCTATGGCAGGAGTCTGCCAGCAGACCATGCGCTGGGACTGGCGGTTCAGGAGAGTTTTGGCAGCATCTGTGCTGAAGTCGCCGAGGTCTCTATCGACGCAAATGGTCGTCCAATAATTCACAAGGTAACCGCTGCAATCGACTGTGGCTGGGCGGTAAATCCGGATACGGCTGAAGCACAGATAGAATCAGGCATCATCTTCGGCCTGACTGCAGCTATGTATGGTGAAATCACTATTGAAAATGGTCGGGTCGCACAGAATAATTTTCCTGATTACGAGATGGTTCGCATGGCAACTTCACCCGAGATAGATGTGCATATTGTTGAATCCGGTGAAAGTCTGGGCGGCCTCGGCGAACCTGCCACGCCACCTATCGCTGCAGCGGTTACCAATGCGATTTACATCCTCACAGGCCAACGCATCAGGGAATTGCCCATCAGCAAGCATGACTTTTCACAAGACAGTTCACTCGCGGGAGTATAAGCCAGTCATGTTAGGCAGCAGATCTGAATTCATCGCTTTCATCAATGTCGCGGTTGCTGCTACTAATTTGGCTAAATATTTAGTTCATTGTTAAGTCAAGCTCTAGATCCTAAGGACTGCTGCCGAGTCGCGCTGAATCCTGTCAAGACCAAGGCAGAGTGCATTGAGTCTGAGGCACAGCGCTCGCCGTGTTAAACTCTGAGAAAATCCCAGCCTGGAGACATCAGTGCCCTTGCTCATAATTGGTTTACTCCTGTTTCTAATCCCTCACCTGCTGCGGGAGTTAGGGTTGCGGGACAGGCTCATCAAAGCACTGCCCTCTGAGGGCGCCTATAAGGGCGCCTTCAGCCTGGCGGCCTTGCTTGGGCTTGGCCTCATTATTCTGGGCAAGGGGCAGGTTTCTTTTTCCATGGTGTGGCAGCCCTTTTTTGAGTGGCGGGTGTTGAGTCATGTGCTCATGTCGCCTGCTTTCATTCTGCTTGCCGCCGGCAATATGCCTCCTTCACACTTAGGCGCCACAGTGCGCAACCCGATGGTGTTGGGCGTGGTGTTATGGGGAGCCGCTCACTTGTGGGCAAACGGGGATCTTGCTTCTGTGCTGCTGTTTGGCTGTTTTACAGTTTGGGGGGTGGTTAAATTCACCTCGCTGACTCGGAACTACGAACCTCCAGCAAAATCCCCCAGCATTTTCTGGGACATTATCGCTGTGGTGGTTGGCCTGATTCTTTATGGGCTTATCACGATATTTCACGGACAACTTTTTGGAGTAGGATTAAGTCTTGCCTAAGTTATTTCACACAATACAAACCCGACTAATTGCACTGGTCGTTTGCTGCTTGCCATTTGCGGCCAGCGCTCAGCAGTTAAACCAGACAGACTGGGACGGAGAATGGCTGGCAGAAGGCACGCTATTCCGGATTGGGGTCAAAGTTGAAGACGGTGTCCTGAAAGTCAGTCAGCTCGAATCTATAGGCCAAGTCTGGAATAACGAGGATGGTGAAATCGACGGCAATGTTGCCAAAGTCAAGGTCATTTACGCGGGCGCCTCCGGCATCATTCAGGCCGAGTTGATCAATGCGGACACCGCGGTGTTATTCGCAGCGAGCTGCCAGCCCGACTTCATGGTGGTATGTGTCCTGTCGAAGGATCGTCAGGCTGTCTTCAGAAAAGTTAACAGCCCGGCGCTGAAATCAGATCAACTCAGCGTTGATAACTAGATCTCGCTGATCGATTTAATGACCTTGCCAACGATGCCGTATTCAATGGCCTCTTCGACGGTCATCCAGTAATCCCTGTCTGTGTCTTTGGCAACGCGATCCAGGGCTTGTCCAGTCTCGTCGGCAATGAGTTGGTTAATGCGCGCGCGCATCTTAACTATCTGCTCGGCCTGAATCGCGATATCAGTCGCGTCACCTCTTGCTCCGCCAAGCGGCTGGTGAACCAGGTATCGTGTATTAGGGAGTGAGAACCGGTTTTCCTTTTTAGCTGCCAGAAAAATAGTTGTCGCAGCGCTGGCAACCCAGCCCGTCCCAATCACCCTGACTTCCGGTTTAATAAATTTAATCATGTCATAGATGACATCGCCGGACTCCACATGGCCACCGGGCGAGCTGATGTAAAGAGAAATAGGCTCGTCTCCATCTACCGCGAGCGCCAGCAAACGCTCAGTTACAGAGCGCGCCAGTTTATCGTCAATATTTCCGAAAATCGTGATCGATCTGGATTTGAACAGCTTCTCATCCATAAACCCCGAACGCGAGGGGTTCTTGTTGTCCTTGGAGTGTTCGTCCTGGTAACTGTGCATGCATTAGTTCCTCGCTAATTTACTAGCTCTTCATCAATTACTTCTGTGACAGCTGGCGGGCAATCTGATTGCTGGGTTCTGATGTAAGCAATCAGCTTCCATAAATCGTTTTGCCCCTCTGGAA
Source organism: Gammaproteobacteria bacterium (assembly GCA_002684935.1). GTDB lineage: Bacteria > Pseudomonadota > Gammaproteobacteria > Pseudomonadales > Pseudohongiellaceae > UBA9145. The sequence continues at coordinate 30,205 of NYWC01000006.1, read as the reverse complement.
AATTATTTCCAAACCCGACCATGCGCGTGCCTGGAATACCTGTAGTGACAATTCTAAAAATGTCTTCGCTGCTGCCGCCGTAGCTCGATTGACAATCAAATAAATTGACGTCCTCACCTTGTTCCGGTTCATCGCCGTGACAATAGTTTGCGCAGCTTCCAACGAAAATGCTGTAACCCCGTTCAATCGCTGACTGGTCAGTCATGTAGACCTCAAGCAGACTCATGCTCACGTCGGGCTCGGTCTCTGAACAGGCACTTAGCAGCAGTGTGCTGCAAAATAAGATGCCAGCAAGACTGGAAAGTCCTTTGCGCTGAATTCCCCGCATTTTTGATTACTCCGCTCACCTCGACTATTGCGCGTCTGGCAGCCGCCGTATTGGCACGCAGATTAAACAGAATCCCCCGGTGATTCAATAAAGGGCGTTTCTAACTGCTGGTATGAGTCTCAATTCCTAGCGGCTTAAAAGTTATGAGTAACTGCGGCAACAGGGTCAGTGAACCTATGAGCGCGACCAGCATCGCCAGACTGGTCAACAGGCCAAAAACAATCGTAGGAATAAAATTGGACAAGGCCAGTATAGAGAAACCTGCCACGATCGTCATCGATGTGAAATACATGGCGCGCCCAATGCTGTTGTGACAGAAAAACATGGTCTGTCGATAATTGCCGAAGCGTGGAAACTCGCGCTTAAAACGGTGCATGTAATGAATCGTATTATCCACGCCAATACCCACAGAAATTGCCGCGATTGTGATGGTCATGATATCCAATGGGATATTTAACCAGCCCATGATGCCAAGCACGAATGCGGCAGCAATGGCGTTGGGTATAATACACAGCACCGCGATGGAGATTGAGCGAAACAGGGTAAGAAACATCAACATGATTGCTAGCATGACGACGCCGAGAGTCAAAATTTGCGATTGGAACAGACTTTGAAGCACATTGTTGTACATCACCAGAATGCCAGTTATCCGCACATCCTCTTCTGCAAAGCCGAACTCTTCTTCAACGCCGCGCTCAATTCGCTGCAACAGTTCGTTACGATTCAGATCAGGTGCCGATTCAATAACCCGNACGTTAAAGCGGGTTTGATTGTCTGACACTGAGATAAAAGGATTAAGCACCGTATCCTTCAAGGCCTCAGGAATGCGGTTGTAAAGAATCGCCCACAGAAAACCATCAACCTCCTGGTTACCGTTCAGCGCCTCGGCAAGTTGCACAATAGCACCGAAAGACAAGACCTTGCCGGTCTGTAGATCGGCGTCAAGATACTCGTGAATAGCCTGTATCTGCTCCATTTTGGGTGCAGTGAACCAGTAGGCGTCGCTATTGGCATCACTGCCACCAAAACCGTCTCCAAGCTCATCATCGAAGCCGTCATCAAAGTCATCATCGGCCTCAGGCAGATTAACTACCACATCGAAAGACAAGGTTCCGCCGAGTTTTTCATCGAACAGACTCATACCCTGGTAAATTTCAGTACTCTCACGAAAGTAGTCGATAAAACTGTTTTCTACCCGCAGCTTGCTCAGGCCAATCAAGCTGAACAGCAAAATTAAACCGTATAGCACCAGAACATTGATTTTTAGTTTATCTGTGGCTCGCGCCAGGAAATCAGTCAGGTTAAGTCGCAGATTCGCGCTGATCTGACTATCATCCTTTTTCAACAGACTCATTATGGATGGAAAAAGCGTGAAGGCAACAATCAGCGCGGTCACCACACCCATCATCATCATCCAGCCAAAGGTTATGATAGGCAGGAGGCCGCTGACGATCAATGACCCAAACGCTACTGCTGTTGTTAAAGCCGTATAGAGGCAAGGCCGGAACATTGACAGTACTGCATGGCGAAGCAATTTATCGTGATCGCTAAAGTGCCGGGTCGCCCTCAATTCTCGATATCGCACGGTCAGATGTACGGTCAGGGAAATAGTGATTATCAAAAGCAGAGAGATGAAATTAGATGACACTACGGTAACACGCCAATCCATCACTCCCAGCACGCCCACCATGATGGTGCCGGCTACGGCGCAGCATATCAGCGGTATGGCAACCCAACGCACTTTTCTGAATATCAGGCCGAGTGCAAATATAATGAGCAGAACAACGGCACTGCTGAAGGTGCTAAGGTCGCCTTGCACAAAGGTCACAAGGTCATCGGCGATCATGGGCGCGCCGCCCAAATAGATCTCTGCTCCGTCTCGATACTGGTCGAGGGTTGCNCGAATTTCCCCGATCATTTCATGTTGCCGATCAGCAGCCTGCACGCTATAGACGGCGTATTCCTCCTCAACCGTAATCAGTTCCGCCTGCTGCTCTGGCGTAATCTCACCGCCCCGCGCCAGCCCGCGAAGTTCAGTGCGACGATTGACCAAGGAACGCGCTGTCTCATCAGTTGCGAAGCCAAGCTGAATGCCGGCTGTTTCTCCATCCGGGCTTAGCAGGGCATTCCGGAATATCGGGCTGGAAATGATCTCTTCCCGCGCCGCTGCCAGGTCTGTTTCTGGATCTAGCAGTGTCAGATAGTCTTCAGAGATTCCTGTGAGCGGCGTGTCGCCGAATATTGGCACGTTGAGAATGCTATCCACAGATTCGACCCGCTCTATGCTCAGCAGGTCCTCGCGCAATCGCGTCAGGANCTCCAACTCGGCTGGGTCAAACAGATCTCCGTCAGGGGTATAGGCTACGGTTACAGAATCGCTGGTGCCATAGCGATTATTGATTTCCCGGGAAAACTCCAGATCTGGATCATTTTCCAGCAGTAGGGAATCAGCGGAGGCATCCAGACGAAAGTACTGAGCATACCATGCGAAAAAGGCCACAACGACCAGCAGTCCTGCGATGACGAGTCGGGGCTTTTTGAATACTACGTCGCTATAAAGCTTGGCTATCGAAGACAACATTTTTACTGTGCGCTACTCAAATTGGGCTGTGACTATACGCGTTTTCACAGCACTTATCGATGAACTATGTTGAACTTTAAAGACGAGAAACGGGATCGAGGTGAGTGTCTGGAGCCAGCCNGAANACCCGGCCNAGCGAGCTTATCTCGATTGCCCCGCAGGCTCAAATTCGGACNAGCGGGTGACGGGTTGCTGNAAAGTGCTCCCTGGATNGGTTNCTGAAACTTGGAATGCGCTTNAAAGGANGTTAAGCAATTGTTTTCNCNGCATAAAATAATTGCGAGAAGAGACCCAAACTGACCTCGCAGACCTGCAACAATCTGTTATTTTGACACGAGCCGAACTGGGCGCATCTGGCTAAAATTGCTAATATCATTGGTAACTTTGAGAGATAAGCTCTGCCCCAGGGTAGTCCCCGAGCTTGAGACGGGAATGCTAATGACAGCCTTGGCAATGAAGCCGTTAATTTGCGCCACTACTAGTCTCGATCTGAAACCGGTGACAGGTCATTATGTGTGATCAAGGTCAAGGTATAGGCCACAGAAGACGCAGAAGATTAGGAAAATTAAAGAAGGTAAGTAAAGCCAAGAAAGTGCTAAATAAGGACCGAAGAGACAGACGTCCCGGAGTTAGAAATGAATTTACCAAGCAGATTAATCCTTACAATCGTTGTCCTCACGTTCGCGGCTGCCGCGCTTGCAGACGAGTGGCTGCGCACGATTCCAGAGTTTGCGCTGACCGACCAGCACGGCGAAACCCACACCCTTGCAACCTATGAGCAATATGACTACGTGGTGTTCTACGTACAGGGCGTTGGCTGCCCAATCGCCCGCATTGCCCTACCCAACTACCGAGCGGTAAGGGACGAGTACGCGGATAAGAACATCGGATTCACTATGTTCAACTCAAATATTCAGGACAACCTGCCCCGCATTGCGAAAGAGTCGGATGAATTTGGCATCGATTTCCCCATCATGAAAGACGAGGGCCAGCGACTCGCCAAGGCGCTGGGTGTGGAGCGAACAGCCGAGGTTTTCGTAGTCAATCCGCGCACTCAGGAGGTGCTGTTCCGAGGCCCAATTAACGACCAGTTGGGGTATGAGGCGCAACGCAATGAGGCAAGCCAACACTACCTAAAAGATGCACTAAATACCGTCATGGCAGGTGGTGTGGTTAATATGGACGACATTCCCGATTCCAAGGGTTGCCTAGTCGCAATCTTCGATACTTGATTAAAATCTGGTGAGTAAGAGAAATCAGGCAACAATAAAGGGAGGCGTGGCCTCCCTTTATTGTGTAGAGTGTAAAATAAATCGCTCGCTGTTATGTGGCTTAGACTCCAGTTACGTCATTAAAGTAATGAATCATTTTGCAGCGCCCAAGCTACTCAGAGTCAAATAATCTGGGTATTTCGTAGTGCAGAGCAGACTGGTCTCGTGCTTCGTTTCACAGGTCAAAAAAGTGATTTTAGGTCCCAATGCATTGGTTACCAGTCAAGATGAATTCCCCATCTACTAAGTGGACCACGACCTCGATTTGCTGGATGCGCTTGCCCGTGCGCTCGAGTCGCGTTAACCGGGATTTCGAAACAATCTGTCTGCACTGGCTAAACTGACTCCAAACTATTCAACGAAGGCACGTTCAATCACGTACTGCGCCTTGATACCTTGCCGGGATTCCTTAAAATTCCAGCCATTCAGAATAGTGCAACAATCCTCGAGCATGCTTGGGCTGCCGCAGATCATGAAACGATCATGCTCAGCGTCTGCGGTCGGCAGGCCCAGGTCAGAAAACAATCGGCCGCTTGTCATTAAGTCTGTAAGTCGACCTTGATTCTTATAGGGTTCCCGCGTGACCGTAGGATAGTAGGCTAGTTTATCGCGAATGGTTTGCCCGAAGAATTCATTTTCAGGCAATTGCTCGAGAATGAAGTTCTGGTAGGCAAGCTCGCTTTCATAGCGCACACCGTGGGCCAGAATGACGCGGTCAAAGCGCTCATAGATTTCCGGATCCTGAACAATGCTGATGAATGGAGCCAACCCGGTGCCAGTGCTAATCAGGAAAAGATTGCGACCAGGCAGCAAATGATCCGCCACCAGGGTGCCGGTAGGCTTGCTGCTTACCAACAGTTGATCTCCAACCCGGATGTTCTGAAGGCGGGAAGTAAGGGGGCCGTCTGGCACCTTAATGCTAAAAAACTCTAGCTCCTCATTATAGTTGGGACTGGCGATGCTGTAGGCCCGCATCAGGGGTTTGCCTTCAACCTCCATACCCAGCATCACGAAATGCCCATTTTCAAACCGCAGCGAACGATCTCGGGTGGTCTTGAAGCTGAACAGCGAGTCATTCCAATGATGGACGTCGGTTACATTTTGAGTAGATAAGGCCGCCACAGCAAACTTCCCCTATATTTTGCTGGGCGGAAGTTTAACGGCGGACGATATATCTGTAAAATTAATTATATTAATATAATTAATCTATTTATTAGATATAAGCCGGCTATTTAATACAAGTTCAGCCCAATGCACTTTTCTCTAAAACAGCTCGAAGTTTTTCTGGCGGTCGCCAATCACGAGAATGTCAGTGTCGCCGCCAGGGAACTCTCAATGTCTCAATCTGCCGCCAGCACCGCCTTGAAAGAATTAGAGCAACGCTTCGAACTACAGTTGTTCGATCGGATCGGTAAGCGTCTTCAGCTCAATGAAGCAGGCAGCGCCCTGCGCCGTCGCGCCGCGGCCCTGTTATCTGAGGCGTCAGAGTTGGAAAACAGTCTGCTCGCGCATACTGAGGTGGGTGAATTAAAAGTCGGGGCTACCTTGACCATTGGCAACTATCTTGGCATCGGCATCCTGGCGGATTTCATGGCGGAGCATCCGGAAGCCCAGGTGAAACTCACTGTGGAAAACACGGCATCCATCGCTCACAAAGTACGTAATTTTGAGCTGGACATAGGCCTTATCGAAGGCGAGTTGCAGGACCCGGATCTGGAGATGATCTATTGGCGCGATGATGAACTCGCACTGTTCACTGCCCCGGATCACCCACTGGCAGGTAAGAAATCCCTCAGCGAAGCAGAGCTGCTGGAGACGAACTGGATTGTCCGCGAGCCTGGATCAGGCACCCGCCAGGCCTTCGATCGCGCCATGACCGGCATCCTGCCTAATCTAAAACTGAGACTGGAGCTGCAGCATACTGAAGGTATCAAACGGGCTGTAGAAGCAGGTCTGGGCATTGGTTGTTTGTCCAGGCTTACTCTGGAAGAGGCTTTTAAAAGGGAAACACTGGTACCATTGGCGGCGCCGCAGCGACACTGGCAGCGCAAGTTCTATTTCGTGCTGCACAAACAAAAGTATCGAGGAATCGGTGTGACCAGCTGGATGTCTCACTGCCGCAGGGTATAGCGCACGCTACAACTGAACGAATTAGTGAACATCATCGTAGGAGCCAAATGAAACTGGACTTATCAGCCCTTGCCAATCGCGTTGCGACCCTTTGTGTTGGGCGTCGCTTGGCGTTGTTTACGGCCAGTGGCCTGATGATGGTCATGCTGGCAACCGGCATACTGTTGACCAGTTTCGACGGCACTTTCAACGCCTTGCTGACGGAAAGCGACCCTTATCTGGACGAACTGGAAATCATGGATGACGAATTTCCGATTCCAACGGAAGCGGCGTTCATCTTTGTGGCCCCCGAAGGTGGCACCATTTTCGAGACCGCAATCCTGCAAGCGATTGAAGACCTNCGAGAGAGCTATGAGGTTGTCCCTCTGGCCGACTACCTGTCCACNATCATTAATTGGGTCTCACCTGAAACTCAGCGCCGCCTGTTCGCCAAACGCATCAACGAATATTCAGAGACTGAACTCAGCGCGCTAGCCGAAACGGCCATACAGGATCGCCTGCTAACCAATAATTTGCTGGCAAAGAACGCCAGTCTGACTTTTGGAAACCTGTCCCTGAATGCCCGCGATGCCGGTNTTGACCAGCGCATGGAGATCGCAACTGCGATCAAGCAGCTCAGGGATGATATCCGGGCTCGCCATCCCGATGTTGAGCTGTACGTCGGCTCTGACTTCATTCTGGAACAAAGCAGCCAGTCCGCCATGATTAAGGATCTCACCAGCCTGCTGCCCATCGTAATAATTATTTGCGTGCTGGTGATCTGCTATTGCTTCCGCTCCATTACCCTGGGTGCAAGCATCCTGATCCATGTCTTATTTACGACGATCTGCACGATTGGCACTGTGAACTACTTCGGATTTTCCTTTAACAGCATTTCGGTGATCGCACCGCTGGTGGTGATCATCATCGCTGTAGCCAACAGCGTCCACATTATCTCTATCTATAAACAAGCGCTCGCATCGGGCATGGATCACCTGCAGGCCATGCGCCACAGCCTGGCCTATAATTTCCAGCCAATATCGCTGGCCGCTGTAACCACGGCAATAGGATTTTCCTCTCTCAACATGACCTCATCTCCTGCAATTCAGGATTTTGGTCGGATCGTGGCTATCGGTATCGTCTTTGCCTACAGCCTCACCTTTACGCTGCTACCTGCATTAATGGTGTGGTTCTCGCGACTTGCCGGCAAAACTGAGACTGAGAGTTCTCACTTTCTTCAGAATGGGCTAGAACGGGTGATAAGCTTTACCCATTCTTGGGATAAACCCATTTTCCTCGGATGCACGGCACTGGCAGTATTCACAGCAGTGTTGCTGCCGCTTAATGAAACTGACTTTAATCGTCTGGACTTCATCGCAAATGATGACGAGATTCGCGAGTATTACGACAAGGTTGCTGAGAATATGAATCGCGGCCCGGCCCTGACCTACGCGATAAAAACACCGGTAGAAAACGGTGTGGTAAATATCGAGTTCCTGCGCAAAGTGGAAGCGTTCACGAACTGGATGACCAGCTTACCGCGCATTGAATCCGTCGGCAGTCTCAACGATGTGCTCAAAACGATTAACCAGTTCATCAACGACCAGGANCCGGAGTACTATTTCCTGCCTGATGAAGAGAGCACAGTAGAAAATTATCTTGACGCCTTCGCACTGGTAGACAGCAAAGAATTTCCCATGAGCGGATTCATTAATGATGACTTCTCCGCCATCACAGTATTCGTCAACGCCACCCAAATCTCCAATCAGGAATTGCTCGACATGGATCTCGAGATCACACAGCGATTTTCAGAGGAATTCAGTGATGCCAATCTGATTCACGGCAGCGGCCTGCTCGTGTTTTCCAGAATGGATGAATTGGTTACCACGGAACTACTGCAGGGCTATTCTGTCAGCCTGATGCTGATCACCTTAACCCTGATATTTGGCCTCGGCAGCCTTTATTTTGGCATCCTAAGTGTGCTGCCCAATCTATTGCCTGCCACCATGGTGTTCGGATTCTGGGCACTGTTTGTGGGCCAGCTAGATCCTTTCGTCATGATGCTGTTCAGCATCAGCATTGGTCTGGTAGTGGACGATACCGTGCATATACTGAGTCACTATCTCGAGGGTCGTCGCACTGGCGCAAACCAGACAGAAGCCGTTGCTCACTCTATAAGAGTGGCAGGCCCAGCACTCACAGTTACCACGCTTGTCCTTGCGCTGGGTACGACGATCCTTATATTTGCCAACACCATCTATTTTCAGCAGTCCGCCAAACTGCTGGTGCCTATTGTGGTGCTAGCCCTCGTGCTGGATTTGCTCTATTTGCCGACGATTCTCAAGCGCTTTGATAACCGATTTCCCGCCAAACCAGTTTCACAATCCTAAAGATCACACAAACACACTAGAGAGCTGTATTTTATTATGGTCAGCAAAGAAGAAATGATCGCCTGGTTCAAGAGCGAGTTCCCACAGGCCCGTTATGAGATTGAAGACTTCACCACAGACAGCATTATCGTGCGCCACCGGGTAGAAGAGCGCGACTTACGGCCCGGTGGTACGGTCTCAGGCCCAACCATGATGACACTCGCCGACACGGCAATCTATGTCGCCCTGCTGCGGCAAATTGGCTTTGTCGCACTGGCCGTCACCACCAGCCTCAATTTCAATTTCCTGCGCAAACCCGTAGCGAACGCGGATATTCTGGCAGAATGTAAGCTGCTGAAGCTTGGCAGGTCGCTAGCGGTAGGAGAGGTGTCTATCTACTCCGACGGAGATGAGGCACCGGTGGCCCACGCCGTGGGGACCTACTCTATTCCTCCGAAACGCTAGAGTGCATCAGCACTTGAGCAGGCCAACCAGACACCCTTAACTAACTCTTGTACTTTAGCCGCTGTGATTTAATATCGGAACCTGCTGGCTGAGAGCAAGACACGGCTTGACTACACAGTCTCGATGCTAGGGCGGGTGCAGAGCTGCAGACTCAAGAATCAGTTTGCTCAGGCCGTGCACTGGCGCCAGCTTCCCTTTAATAGCAAACGAAAATAATCCGGGGACAACTAAATGTTTTCAACCACACAGATGGTGCGCCGAGCTGCGCAGAATCAACCCAAAGTACTGGCCACCGTTGACGGTGATCGCAAACAGACATGGCATGAGTTTGTGCACAAAATTGCCTGCTTCGCCGGTGGAATGCAGCGGCTTGGCTTCGGCAACGGCGATTGCGCCGCCATTCTGGCCCTCAATAGTGATCGTTATTTCGAATTCATGTACGGCGTGCCATGGGCCGGAGGAATCTTCCAGCCCATTAACACCCGCCTGGCGGGCCCGGAGGTGGAATACTGGCTGAATGATTCGGAAGCCAGCATCTTGTTTGTCGATACCACCTTCGCCCCACTGGTGGCGCAGATCAAGGACCGACTGGCACACGTAAAGCACTTTGTTTTCGTTGATAACGGCGAGACCCCTGATGGGTATATCCCTTATGTCGAGCTGATCGACGCTGAGCCTGTTGCCGACGCCGGCCGCTGCAACGAAGATATCGCCGGGCTGTTCTATACTGGCGGCACCACCGGCCGCTCCAAGGGTGTCATGCTGACCCACACCAATCTGGTGGTTAATGCGCTACAAGCGGTTTCCATGGTAGGTGTTCAGCAAAGCGATAGAATATTACACGTGGCACCTATGTTTCACATAGCGGATGCCTTCGTATGCATGATGGCTTCAGCGTTATGCTGTTCCAATTATTTTCAGCCAGCCTTTGATCCCCTGGCTACACTGAAGGGCGTTCAGGACCATAAAATTCAGCGCATGCTGTTGGTGCCAACCATGATCAACATGGTGGTTCACCAACCCACGATTGGCGACTACGATCTAGAAGCACTGGAAAGCGTCTGGTATGGCGCCTCACCCATGCCGGAAGCCGTCATTCAGCAAGCGCTTAAGGTTATGCCCAAGGTGCAGTTCTACCAGGTCTACGGCCAGACTGAAGCTGCTCCGGCAATCACCGCCCTGCTGCCGGAACGCCACACTTTCGAAGGCCCATTAGCAGGCAAAATGAAGTCCGCCGGCCAGGCCCTGCCCGGCATTGAAGTCTGCATCATGGACGAGAACAACCAGCGCGTTGACTATGGGGTAGTGGGCGAAGTCTGTATGCGTGGCCCTAACATCATGAAGGGCTATCGCAACATGGAGGAACAAACTGCCAACACCATTATTGACGGCTGGCTGCATACAGGGGACGGTGGTTACATGGATGACGAGGGCTTTGTCTTCATCGTCGACCGGGTCAAGGACATGATTATCTCGGGCGGAGAGAACGTCTATTCTGCCGAAGTGGAGAACGCCCTCTACCAGCACGAAGCCGTGAGCCAATGTGCGGTAATTGGCATCCCTCATGAGAAATGGGGCGAATCAGTCCACGCTATCGTGGTATTGAAAGAAGGCGCAACGAGTGACGAGGCGGAGTTGATTGAACACTGCAAGTCACTGATCGCTAGTTTTAAGTGTCCACGCTCTGTATCGTTTCAAAGCGAGCCACTGCCGCTGTCGGGTGCAGGAAAAATTTTGAAAACTGAGCTGAGAAAGGCCTATTGGAAGGAAGGCGAACGCAATGTTAATTAAACCTTGCCGTGACGCTCCGTGGCGGCAGGTTTCCCTGCTTGCGACTTTCTGTTTTGCTTCTGCGGTAACACTCGCTGCAGAGGTCGAACTTACCGAAGCGACAATCGGGGAAGTAAATGCCGCCATTGATGCCGGTGAGCTGAATTCGGTGGCGTTGGTTGAGATTTTTCTTAATCGTATCGAAGCCTACGACCAACAGGGACCCGCGATCAATGCAGCGCTGACTTTAAATCCGAGCGCGCTTGAGCAAGAGCGCGCAGCGAGCGTCGCTCGCCGCTGCATGGCATTCCGAAGCCGCTGAAAGACAATAGATTCAATTTTTTAGGCTATTGTTTGATATAGGTATTATAAAGATATATGGCTACATAGTTACTACATAAAATACTTTCTGGGTGTGATTTTTCAGTAGGTTAGGAACACTAACTACATGAAAACTGTAGTTACTGAAAAACACAAAAAACATCAGCAGTATAGGGTTGAATCAGAAAACACTGATGTTTCACGACATTGGTGTTTTTTTTGGTTGAATTTTAAGAGTATTCATAATGAGTAAGACAGAAAGCAGCTGGAAGACTGAGTCACACGAGTTGTTTGATGGCGACTGCAAAGTACTGAGAACAAATCAAAACGGGGATGTTTATCAGTTGCATGTATGGGTTAAAGAAGAGAAGAAACTTTATAGGAAAAGTTTAAGAACTAAGCATCTGGATACTGCTCTCTCTAAGGGAAAAGAAGAGTATATAAACATCATGTCACCGGTGAACTCTGGCAAAAAGATATTCTCAGATGATGTCACGACAGTTTCTAAGAGATTTCTTGACTGGAAATACGAGGATATAAAGTCAGGAACTATTGTTAGAACGAGACATGTGACAATCAATACGCATATTCAACATATGCTGCGTTATCTACATAGAGATATGAAAGTAGGCGATATACACACGGGAACATTTCTCGGCTACTTCAATTTGAGAAAAGACGGGGATTCATCGGTTAAGGAGACTACTGTCAGTGGCGAGTATTCGACAATACGAATGTTCATCAAATACNGNCACAGAGAGGGATTGACGGATATATCAGCAGACAGGATANAGATCAGGNAANTTGACAGGGTTAAGCTGCAGNCAAATGTCAGAAGAGATACATTCACTGAAGAAGAGTGGGAGAGACTCTACAAAGGAATGAGATCATTCTGTGCAAAGAAAAACTGCGGAAATGACAAAGAGTATTACGAGAGGCAAATCTTCAGAAATTACATACTTGGACTCGCTAACACTGGTATGCGTACTGGAGAGCTAGAGCAACTTCAGTCGAGAGATATAATAGATTATAGGAAGACAGACGATTACGGGAAAACGAAAGAAGTTGTCTTCTTACAAGTGAGAGCAGAAACATCAAAAGTGCGAAAAGACAGGAGGTTATTCTGTAGGGAGTCGGGTTGTTTCAGACGAACAGAAGAGATCAGTATTAATTGTGGTGCTGACGAGTTGGTATTCGCTGACTACAAAGGTAAACGACTGTCAGAAAGGAAGAAAAAAGCATTTTAGGAGCAGATTTTAGATTTCTGTAAGATTGATACGAGTGACAGAAATATAACTTATTATTCTCTACGACATTTCTATGTAACACAGAGATGGAAAGGAGGTGNTAANTTGNGTGATATCGCTAATTCTTGCGGAAACTCTATACATCAACTGNNNANGACTTACTATCACTTGGATGAAGAGACACTAATGGATACCGCACTCAAAGACGAAAGACGAGGGAAGAAGAAAAAGAAAGTGATGCTTCAGTTATAGAAATACAGAATTAAAGGAGAACTCATTAAGATTTCAGCAGTTAATGAAGTTGTTTCACTTATAGCAAATATTGGTGTGATTGGTTCAATCGTATTTCTGGGTTTAGAGATGCAACAAAATACGGAGATGATGCAGTCACAAACAAGAAATTCAATCGTTGAAAATCAACTGTCATTCTACGAGAGAGCTATTGAAAATAATGAGTTCGCTATAGTAATCGCAGAAATGAGATTGGATCCTGATTCTTATCCAATTGGCACGCCAGAGAGTTTTCAGTATGCACTGTTTATGGCTTCACAACANAGAANGTGGGAAAACGAATTCTATCAATATCAAAAAGGGCTTTTCGNTCCAGATGAGNTTAAAGCAAGAACGAATTTATGGANACGGTCAATTAGTTTTGAAGCTAACTTATGAGCCTGGNGACAAGCGGAAGATTCGTATGCTCCAAATTTCAGAAATTATTTAAATGAAATGATTGTTGAAATGTCGTTGTAGGATAGGGATGGGAAAATAATTAAGTGTTAAGAAGTAAATAAAACTACCACTGGAGCAAAAATAATGAATTGGGAAGCAATTGGAGCAATAGGAGAAATTGTAGGTGCAGTAGCTGTTCTACTTACCATTGTATATTTAGCNGATCAAATCAAACANAATACGAAAGCNGTCAAAGCGGCTACGCAGCAAGCAATATCAGATGCAACTACGGAAGTATGGAGAAATGCATGCATTGATATTGATAGAACGGAGAAATTTTTCGAAATTTCCGAAAAGGATGATCGAACTAAAGCAGAACAGTCGTTTTATGTNGGATGGTTAATGCAAACGATCAGACAACAGGAAAACATTTATTTGAATCTCAAGCTNGGCTCGATAGATAACGATTTNGTAGACCTNAATTCAAGACTGGTAACACTATTCAAAAACCCGATCTATAGAAAAGCCTGGCTNGATGGCGATCTAACCAANTTTCTGATCACTGAGTTTNGAGATTACGTTGATGACTTAATAGGAGCAGAATCCTTGTTAGTCAAAGAATAGNGATGGAAAAAGATAAAGGTGAGAAAGATATGCNCAAAACNGGTTGGGCNAATATCGAGCTGCCACCACATTTNAAGAAAGCACGAGAAGAACAGGAAAANGNAATCTNAAAGAAAAANGAAGAGGANGNTGCTGAGAAGGATTTAAAGTTTACGACTGCGGAAGAATATATGAATTCGGAATCGGAACTAGACTTGNATAGCAGCGAGNAACCTGAATANGAATATTCTCATCTAATATCATGGAAAAACTCCATCACTGACTTTAAAAATACTCCCGATAAGATTCNCTGATGTGCTAGCCAAATAAAAANTGATGAAANANTCTTCCCGGCATCAGTGTAAATCCACCAGCTATCAAAAGCGCTCCAACATACACCCCAACCATTGAATATTTATGTGAGCGTTTATACTTCGATATTTTAGTTTGTTGGAACTTTCTGATGCTCCAAATAGAATAAATAAGTGATACTAAGGTGTAAGGAATAAATAGATGAATTAAGGAATACTGTCCTGAATTAATTGTTTGTATGAATGCNGCTGACAAAGAAACNACAATCAGAANGAAAACCCAAAANCGCCCGANNATTTTGTGCTGTGTTGTTCCTTTCTCGGTCANAAAGATTACTATACCAAGAGGAATTGCTGATAGAGCAAAAAAAGCATGCGCATNAATGATAAACATTGTAANTTCCGATAAATGTCTTTAGGTAAGGTATAAAACTCTACGAAAAAATTCCATCACTNACTCGGTGAATNCTNTCTCTNNNNCTTNNCNAAACTCCGAGACAAACCTTGTAGTGTTGAAACCGCAGGAAGAACACNGACANCAAGATACAAATTGTCACAAAATATCTCCTTCANTTNNGCCCAATTCTTATAAATATTTCTNCATANACAGATGGTTGTGTCTNTNNGGAAAACTACAGTNATTGGGTTAGTAGCTCCACGCTGAATCANTCCAGAAANNCGCTGGNTTTTTCCGTTAAACCNGCNATGTGAAAAACAAGCAAAGTGTNCAGGCAATGTCGAACTCGCTACCTGCATTGAACGTATATGNTTGTAGCGGTGTATATGTCATCCGTTTGGCATCGTGAAATCGATGTGTGAGAAGAGATAAAGGTGAACGCTAACCTACCTGCTAATTGATTTTAGTCTCTTACTACAGCATCTNTGGAACTAGCATAAAGGCGAATGATTGCAGCTCACTCCTGATGGGTGAGTTGCATCTACAGGATCTGCATAAAGGAGGTTCTAGTATTGATGCTAATTACATATAGCAATTTATAAATAGTAATCATGGTGCGCAGCAACATGGTTCACGAAGTGAACAACAGGAACTAATAATGGATAAAAACAAGATAATAGGAGCGACTGCGGATGAATATAAACAAGCAGGAATCTGAAAGGATATTGAAGAGTGTACAGAAAAATAAAGTTGCTGCTGTCACGCTACGGAATAACGATACTCAGCAATATAAACGACAGTAGCGGATGAGGTTACAAAGAATGGTTGAGAAAAAATCCTGCTTGGAGAAGAAATCACAGTTGTAGTCGTAGAGACAAAGTAGTCAAGGGGATATGCTAGCCCCACTTGTACGTAACATGGTTTTAAAAATTTGCTCGCTGAGCCGATACGACAATTAATTAATCACTTTTGGGAGATATATGATGAATTGGGAGGCGATTAGCGCGATTNGAGAGATAACTGGTGCATTAGCAGTGTATTTACTCTCGGATATTTTGGAATATAGGCTCGAGAGACAGCAGCTGACACCAATCGGCTCCATCGCGCCANCGGTGTAAGGGAAATAATGCTCGCAAGCATTGCGAACACCGAAATTAGGCAAGCATTGGAAAAAGGTCTGGGAACAAGTCCTTTACATGACATGTTTTCTAAAGAGCTTGGTATTTCTAAAGATGAAGCTTTCATCATGCACTGGACAATGCTTGCGTGGTTCTGGCTACACTGGGGACAGTATGCATCTACGGTAACTAAAAAGGACATCGAGGAGCTGACGGGCGTTATTCGACTATTCTACANNAATCCNGGCGTTCAACTCGTGTGGAACAACAGTCCTTTCGCNAAGCCTGCACTTGAGAATGGCTTTGTTGACTTTGTTGAAGGAATCATCACTCCGCAAAATATTAACAACTGAACCATGGAATCTGTATCAGATAACGATCTCATATCACGACTTTAGTTGGCGACTATTAATATCTCATCATTAACAAAAATAATATATCGAAATTATTTTCAGAGGAAAAACCTCAGATACCAATTCACTCACTATCGCAGTTGTTAAGTTCGCNTTACGATTTAATTCCATACTTTTTCTGCAAACTCTATATAGCTAAGGGGGGCAAAAATAATAAGGACATAAAAAGTATATGACTCAACCATATGCCAATCATAAAGCATAGATTCTTGGTCCGTCTCTCGCAAACATCCACCTGCAACTATAGCTACCAGAGATNAAAAAGCTCCATGCACTAACCCACGCACAGAGTAAGAGATAGCGAAGTTTATCTGTTCAGTGTCCGTCGTCGTTGCGTAGACATATACTGCAGCTCCAAAAATAGAAAAAAATAGAATTATGCCCAATGAAGATTTATAGATTTTTTCTATTAAATTTAAATGAAGCATTTTCGGATGAATGCTGCACATTGCAGAAATCAGAATTACCGTCAATGCAACTTGAGTATCAAAAAAGTCCAACCAAAGTATATTTAGATCACCCAATTTTCCTAGACACTCAAGTGTAAGGATAAAGGGAACCATAACTGTAAAGAAAGCAAGAATAAAATTACCATTTCTGTTACTTCTATCTATTTCTTCAATCGGTTCAATGATCGATAGAAGAAATGAAAGTATAATTCCAAGCGCTAACGGAGTGTAAGTCAACGCCGTCCGCGCAGACAATTCTCCAAGATCTTCCGAGTGATTAAAGGCAACCACAACATTGATAACACATACTAGTATTCCAATAGGTATACATGCCTTTTTTAATACTCTTATCAAATTCCATCTATTGCTTATCCCTATAACTGCTGGAACGGCCATAAATATGAGGAACGGGAATACTGAGGCTGGATCCAAAAGAAACCCGCCATAACTAATGTCGAGATAGGCTATCCAAAAACATACGGCTAATAACCCCACATAGCGTGTTATAGGTGAGGTCAATAACTCTTGTTATAAAAGATTATTTCTTATCATTCATACACCCATCTTTCTTATACATATTATTACCAAGACCATATCACATGGTGTTTCTAATTTTTAACAATGGGAAGGAATGGTAATGTTAGGGTTTAAGGAGTTTATTATAGAGGACGAGCGAAAGCAGGGTGAAATTCTCAAGGATATTTAGGATTTGAGGAAGAAAACTGCTTTGCCGAGATTCAAAGATCAGTATGAGGCGGAGAAGTTCAAGTTGCAGCAGCAGGCCAAGAAACGGAAGGAAATGGGTAAGATCGCTAGGAACTAACTGTCTTCAAAGTAATGGGTTCGCTAGTATCGGTATTGTAAGTTAACACAACCGGTTTTTGCCAATCGAAAATACGTGTTGAGCAAGTAAACACCTAAACTAGTAGGTAAAAATGACTTGGGATGCAGTTGGTGCGATAGCGGAATTATTAGGAGCTCTTGGAGTTATCTTGACTCTCTTATATCTATCTAGGCAGATAGAGAATAACAGTAAGCAGCTAGAGGGAAGCGCTCTGGTCGCTATTACTGAGTATGAGAGGTCAATGCTAGAGGATATATTTGCAAATGAAAGATTATGGGATGTCATAAAGCGAGGAAACGGCGACTGGGATTCATTAAATGAAGAGGATCAGTCATTGTATGCAGTATGGTGCATCAAAGAATCTGGTTATTGGGAACTTCTCTATCGGTTGCATCGACAAGAAGCTATAAGCGAGGAGATATACAGTACAAAAGAGAACTATTATCTTGAGTTATATCAGACTCAAGGTCGTCGGAAATGGTGGGATGAACACAATACCTTACTTCTCGGTCGAGATTTCGTTAAGCAAATGACGGAAAAGTTGAATGGTAATTTGACGAGCTCATCGGATTTCGAGAAAAAGCACGCTTTTTGGGTAAAATCATAAAAGCTCTTTCATAAAGACGAGCAGATTAATGAGAAGATTTAGTTGAGGGAAAAGTGATAAAACTCGGGTCGCTGAAAATATCTTAATGGTTTATAAAACTGATGAGTCTGTAATTTTAGAAAATGTTAGGGTTCAAGGAATTGGTAGCAGAAGATCGACGGCGAGAAGGAGAACTTCTTAAGGATGCTCAGGATTTGAGAAAGAAAACTGCTTTACTGAAATTCAAGGATCAGTATAAGGCGGAGAGGTTCAAACTACAGCAGCAGATCAAGCGACGGAAAGAACGAGAGAAGATCGGTATCAAGTAATGATCGATGTTCACAAATTCGCCATCGTCAGGAATTTAACGTAAAAATAAGCTAATTTGTAGGTAGGGGAGCAGAAATGCTACTAAGAACTACAATTCGTCTGATCTCACACTAACAAAAGTATATTTAAGATTTTGATGGAAGGAGAGGCAAAAATGACAAATTCAGGAAGGACGCTTTCTATATGGTCAATGTCAAACATAACTAATTTCTTGGGTATGCTAGGCATCATGGCATCATTAATTTTTGTGGGTTTGGAAATGAGACAATCGCATCGTATTGCACAAGCGGCTCAGCAGCAAGAGCGGGCATCTATGCTGGCAGAAAGAATTAACGTATGGCTAGAAGCTGGGCTTGATTGGCAATCAATACATTTTGAGCAGGACTATGACTATACTCACAGCGAGGCGATTACAGCGATGCGAAATAGTGCGCATCAAAGCTGGACGCTATATGAAAACGATTATGAGCAATTTGCATTGGGTCTTTTGAGTGCTGACGTATGGGAAGCAAAAATGAGAGGGATGCAGCGTGTATATAACCTCTGTGAAGTGAGACCTATTTTTCGCTCTAGATTACCAATGTTTTCAGAGGGGTTTAGGAATATTTTATCTGGTTTTGAAAATTCGTGTGAAGGATAGAAGCGCAAAATATTTCTGATTATGAAGATTACAAGGGAATAAAGAACGATTAAAAAAAGCATCTGGTGAACGAGGAAGTCTCAGTTTCTGACTGAAACAGGGTTGCTGACATTTGAGTAGTTAAAATTACTCGAAACTGAGAGCAAAATTACGATCGCCATTATTGATTAAAGTAGTGCCATCATGTCTATCGTCTTCGAGAATGTCTAACTTGCCATCTGAATTTACGTCAGCAATTTTTAGCCATGGAATCCATTTCGGAAATGTTCTATCAATTGGTCCTTTTCGATTAGGGTCTTGATAAACGATTTGATTGCCTGATTGTTCTAAATTTTCGTCAAAGTAAATGATTTCAATATAAGCGCCTCCATACCAATTACCTTCACCGCCCGTAGTGGATTGGATAATTTCTTTTATTCCGTCAGCATCTAAATCAGCAAACTGGATGTCATTGACAACATGATCTTTTGTCATGTCGCTGTTCTCTACCTCTATACCAGTGATAAATCCTGGACCAAATACGATCTCTGTTTTTCTTTCCCAGTAATGTCCAGTTGTAATTATGTCTAGATGCGAGTCGTTATTGAAATCAAAAACTTCTAGATTAAATATGCCCGAGGGGCTTCCGAAGTAGTTAATCTTTGACTTTGAAAATTCTCCAATACCATTATTTTCGTAAAGCAGTATTCCATCAAAGCTTACCGCAACAATATCACTGTCTCCGTCTGAATCGATGTCCCCTGATGCGGCACCGTGCATGAAATGAGCTTGCTCATCTATTTCTTTGGCTTGATATCTGCCTTCTCTGTTTGAAATTATGAGTGTCGGCGTTGCGCCTGGGAACGGACTCCCATCAAAACCAGTTTCAGCTAGAAAAATGTCTGGGAAGATGTCACCGTTAAAATCTGCTGTAATTGCCTTGCGTGTATTGCTCGCAAGAGGTGGTGCACCCACAAGTAAATCTTCAGTGTAGATAAAATTACCAAGCCCGTCGTTAAGGTACATCTCCACAGGAACACTTCTATAGTTTTCAAGCGTATAGTCGGAAAGGTTCCCTTTGCCCCACCATACAGTTGAAACGAGTAAATCATCATCACCATCTAGGTCAAAATCAGCATAGACAACGCCATAGTACTCGCAAATACAGGATTCATAATCCTTGGAAATTTCCTCGGATATGCCTTTA
Source organism: Gammaproteobacteria bacterium (assembly GCA_002684935.1). Classification (GTDB taxonomy): domain Bacteria; phylum Pseudomonadota; class Gammaproteobacteria; order Pseudomonadales; family Pseudohongiellaceae; genus UBA9145. Next base: position 10,198 of record NYWC01000006.1, on the reverse strand, counting down.
TCTCGCACACTGACATAGTCGATCCAAATATCTGTTTTTCGATTCTCGAATGAGCTGCTACTGGTCATAAGCGGGACATCCGCTGAAACAAAGGAGAATTCAAGCTCATCCTCATATTTCAGAATCAGATTTGAATAAATGAGTTCTTGGTGTTTTAGAGTTCTGATCAATAATTCGTTGCCACTGAACTCCGCCAAGGCTGGATCAGAAGTTTTAATTGCTCCATCTGAGCCATTTACTTTGAATTTTAAATCTTCTAAAAGCTCTAAGGACACGTTGCTGTAGACATCTTCTCCAACTTTGACAGATGGAATATTTACAAATGTTCCATCGAACGTGGATATGTCATTTTGAGCGTGAACGTCTGTTGTAAGGAGCAGAGATAATATGAGGAATTGTTTTTTCATAGATTCATTAAAGATAGCTTGTTATAAACCCCTCCGCTGATCGTATCACAAGCTCTCGGCAACCGAATCTAGTCACTTGTGACGCATTTTTACTGTTTTAGTAGTGTCCAAACACTCAAATCTCTTAGAAGCGATCTCTGGAGTTCGTTGGAAATACTAATTTAAGCACTCGTCATTAGGAATCTAAAACACGTGGTAATTAGAAGAGTCACGTGTTTCTTCGGAAACTCTAAGGAAATCAAAAAGGTAATAAAAACAGGTATTTAAGTAGGAATCTGGAACACGTGGAATTACTATAAGAAGCATCAAAACAACGTGTTTCCAGGTGTTAGCAATGAAACAAGCAAAGGTTTTAAACGGAAAAGAGTACAAGCGACTTCTGTCAGCAGCAAAGATGACTCGTCACGCAGACAGATACTCGACAGGTTCAATCGATTTCAAGGTAACTGGTAGCTGCCGGCCCAGCTTCTGTTGGTCACTTACTCATCATCTACGCTGGGAATGGGCCCCTGATTCTTACCATCAACCTCCCATCGTCGCCACCCAGCCAGGATACCCATCAACCCATGATTGCCCTCATGGCAGGCATACTCGTAGATCGGGTCTGACATACGTCGCATTGGTAGTCTCGCCGACCAGGGCTGATCCCACATGTTGGGATCTTCGATAGTAACGTCGTAGTCAAGGGTGTTCGCATCGACCCAGGTCATGTGTTCCACAATCTTCAGGTCCGGTGAGGTATTGCGCCAGCCGTACTCCGGATAGAAGTGACGGCTTGTGATCACCAGGGTGTCCCCATCCCAGTGCGCAATAGACCGACCCGCCCATTGGGTAAAAGGTGCATCGAAAGTGTCGGCGAAGGGAACGATGCGCGCGTGATGCACCATCTCCGTCATGATCATGACGTGGTCCGCAGTCTGCACTAGCTGCATATTGTTGTTATACGAGCCGGGGAGCAATGGTGGCCCGGTTCGGTTATTTATAATGCAACGGTCGTTGAGGGTGCGCGCCTCTGGGCCCGCACTATCACGACGCACCTGCTGCATGTAAGCAGCCCGCGCTAGACCACTTGCGTTCAGCGGCGGCAATCTGCCATTGGGCGGATCATAAATTAGCGAAGTACGCCGATCGGCAATAGTGTCACTGCCACGCTCATACCAGAACTCGTTATAGGAGATCACCCCAGGCGGATAGCCAGCACCACCTACAGAATCGATGATCAAATCCCGGTTCTGCCGCCGGTTCTCGTAGGCCGCCCATTCCGCTGCTTCCTCGGCTGTCAGGNTCGCCTTGTTCGCCAGCTCTGCCGGACGCTGCAGCGGCGTAATGGTCCGAAAGGTATAGGTGCCCTGAAGATCGGGTTGGCCGAANTCAGTGCGCGGTACCACGCTCGTTTGCGCGCANAGTGGAGCAGAAAAAATGCCCGTTACGAGGGCCAGNGTGCTTANCCAGCGCTTNTGCATGNTTGNCTCCAGCGGTNTTTTTATTATCGGAAAGCAGATTTTGCAGTTTGGAGTATGGACACTACTCCTTTACATCATGTTTTTGAAGAGCCAGGCACAGCAATTTGAATGCAATTAGAGCGCTGCTCGAGTTCTTTGCTGCGCCAACCCGCAAACACATCACCAGCCGCAGTGGATGGGCGGCGATGAAAGAAGAGCCCGGAGGTTACGGAATGAGCCTTGCTTTATTTTCAAGATAGGTTCGGCCCCGCTANTCTCTTGCCACCGCAAACCCAGCAGACTCATAACGCCCAGTTCTTGATTGATTTGTTGGTTATGTGGCGCAATTACTGACTACTCCGCCAGATAGATCGTGCAAATGCTTAATCCAGGGTGGGTACTCCCCAATTAGTCCGCTCTTCATTAGGTATAATATCGCGCGCAAGTTAGTAGAGTTCAATACCGCCCGNCTAGTTACGNATATATTGAGCTCCATACTTCTGGAGTTCGTCAAATTGCATTAGTAAACGATACCAAGTGGCAGCTTTAAGGTTTCGTCCAACACTGAGGCTAAACTTGCGACTAAATGAGCTATTCGAAGGCCCCATTGGANTCGTCGTGCTGGAAGATCATTGCTGCATTAAAAATAGTCATTCGCAGATTTAATTTCACCAGATAAGTGCATTTCTAAAATTTGTTACCGTCGTTCCAAATCTTACTTAGCTAAGCNTACCCAATCGATATTCCCTGCCTGACGGGTGGTCTGATCTAGAACATACAATTCGCGAATCTCTATATTGTCTTTTGCTGACACACTCGAAAACGCAAAGTGAAAACAAGCTAGGAGAACTATTCTCTTGTTCATATTGAAAAACTACTCCTTACGCTGGCATGAAAAATGAGTGCTACATAACGTTCGTAATAGTGTGTGCGCCTTAGCGNCCCTTGCTTAATTTGTTTGTTAGCTGCCTCGATTTGGAATCAACTCCAATCAGTCTGGATAGTTTTTCAATCTCTCTGCACCCAAACTTAACATAAAAGCCGTTTGCGCCTTTTGTGGCTAACAGCTGCCTCGCAGAGGATAGTTCAGAATGAGAAAGCATCCCTTCAATCAATAATTTCCCTATGCCTCTGTTACGAATTCTATCTGCGATAAAGAAATCCAAAACATAAGCGAACGTCACNTCATCTGTTACAACGTAGCAGACCCCGATTTGATTTCCATTTTCATACACTCCAAAACACAGAACATTCTCAACCGATTTCTGTACATCTTCTAACTTACGGCTTTTCACTCATAGTGAATCGCTAGATATGAAACTATGAGTAAACTCTGCATCGATTCGAGCCTTGTCCCTGCTCATATCAAAAGAGCCGTTCACCAACTCTGACAGCGTCTTGTGCAACTAGCTCCCTTAGTCATGGGCACAGCCTGTTGAGCGGCTTGATACAGAATCGCGCAGCCATTAACAAGCCGTGCAGAGCANGCTATGTCCTTGATTGATTTGTTTGTTAGGTGCCGCTATCTGGNNTTTTNCTTAAGTTGGAAGCGGGGGCGCTCACTACTTGTTTGTGCGAAAAGCTATCTGATTGAGTTCACAGTTAAAATTGTTAGGGGCGGCAGGGAAAGCGAGCGCCACGGAACACATATCGGGCCGGCTCGGTTTTTCGCCAATAAAAAAGCCCCGACAAATTGCTTAATCGGGGCTCGTTAAACAGCAGTGTCCGCTTAGTTTTTGGACTTTGCGGCCTGTCTTTCCTTTTCTGCTTCAACCACGGCGTCAGACACNGACTGCGGGCATGGTAGGTAGTGGGAGAATTCCATTGAGAACTGACCGCGACCGGAAGTCATGGTTCGCAGGCTGCCAATATAGCCAAACATTTCCGCGAGCGGCACATCAGCCTTGATGCGGACGCCTGTCGGTCCAGCNTCCTGGTCTTTGATCATGCCGCGGCGCCGGTTTAAATCACCAATCACATCACCCACGTGATCTTCCGGTGTGAAGACATCGACCTTCATGATTGGCTCGATGAGCTGGGGTGCAGCCTTCGGCATTGATTGTCGGTAAGCGCCACGTGCAGCAAGCTCGAAAGCGACCGCGGAGGAATCCACTGCGTGGAAGCCACCATCATAGAGTTCGATTTCAACGTCGAGTACCGGAAAGCCAGCAATTGGGCCTTGTTCCATCATGCCTTGGAATCCCTTCTCAATCGCTGGGAAGAATTCTTTTGGTACGTTGCCGCCCACCACGGTCGAGCCAAACACATAGCCACTACCAGGCTCACCGGGCTTAATGCGATAATCAATTTTACCGAACTGGCCCGAGCCACCAGATTGTTTCTTATGGGTGTAGGAGTCTTCGATTTCCTGGGTGATGGTTTCTCGGTAAGCCACCTGAGGTGCGCCTACATCAAGTTCGACNCCGTAGGTACGCTTTAAGATATCAACTTTGATATCTAGGTGCAGTTCGCCCATTCCTTTGAGGATGGTTTCGCCAGAATCCTCATCGGTCTCAACCCTGAAAGAGGGGTCTTCTGCAACCATCTTGCCTATCGCGATGCTCATCTTCTCGACACTGCTCTTGTCTTTCGGTGATACCGCAATTGAGATAACCGGATCCGGGAATATCATGGGCTCCAGGGTACAAGCGTGATCAGGGCTACACAGGGTGTGACCTGTTTGCACGACCTTCATACCAACGATGGCAAAGATATCACCGGCCTGCGCTCTATCAATTTCATTGCGGTCATCCGCATGCATTTCTACCATGCGGCCAACGCGCTCGGTTTTGCCTGTAAATGAGTTCAGGATAGTGTCGCCCTTATTCAATGCACCGGAATACACGCGAACGAAAGTCAGGGCTCCAAAGCGGTCATCCATGATCTTGAAAGCCAAGGCACGGAANGGCTCGTTTTCATCAACCAGGGCAACTTCACCGTTGGGCTCACCGGCCTCATCGGTTAATGGCTGTGGATCAACTTCAGTAGGGTTCGGCAGGAAATCCACAACCGCATCTAGCACCAGTTGAATACCCTTGTCCTTGAACGCCGAACCACAATAAGTAGGGAAGAAATCCAGNGCAATCGTACCCTTGCGGATGCAGCGCTTGATGTCATCGACAGAGGGCTCTTCACCTTCCAGATAGGATTCCATCAAGTCATCATCTTGNTCCACAGCCATTTCAATCAGCTTCTCACGGTATTCCTCGACTTGGTCAACCATGTCCTCAGGCACATCGCGGAGCTCGAATTTTTCAGGATTGCCTGGATCAGGCCAGATGTGAGCCTTGCGGGTCAGCAAATCCACTACGCCGATAAAGTCATCTTCAGTGCCGATAGGCAGTACCATCACCAGAGGATTCGCGCCAAGCACGCTCTCAACCTGACCAACAACTCGGAGAAAGTCAGCGCCTACACGGTCCAGCTTATTGACGAAAATGATGCGCGAGACTTCTGATTCGTTGGCGTAACGCCAGTTGGTTTCTGACTGGGGCTCAACACCGCCAGAGCCACAGAAAACCCCGACCCCGCCATCCAGTACTTTTAGCGAGCGATACACCTCAACGGTGAAATCAACGTGNCCCGGAGTATCAATGATATTCAGGCGGTGATCGTTCCAGAAGCAGGTAGTCGCAGCAGACTGAATCGTGATGCCGCGCTCTTTTTCCTGATCCATAAAATCCGTGGTTGCAGCGCCATCATGCACTTCGCCAGTCTTGTGAATCTTACCNGTCAGTTTCAAGATGCGCTCAGTGGTGGTGGTTTTACCGGCGTCAACGTGGGCGAAAATACCTATATTTCTGTAAAGTGATAAATCAGTCATTGTGCTGCTCAAAGGTTAGCTATCGGGTTACGTAAAAAAACGGTGCCGTATCATACTAGATTTCACCTTGAAGCGAGAGAGAATAATCGAGAAAGGGCTGAGAAACGATCAAGAATTCGCTTGATTTGCCACAAAACTGGGCTCACCGGATGCTNAGGGCCTGAAAATAGGTCGCTAAACGACAAACCNCCGCGCCCCTGACCTAATTAACAGCCANAAAAAAGCCGGGCGAAGCCCGGCTTTTCATATTGTNTCTTCTTANAAGCGGGGGCAGATTTAGTCGTCGCCGCCCTGATTGGTGAACTTGTAATTCACCACTCCGAAGAACATCTCATCCCAACTTTCGTTACCCCAGGGCACGGTGCGTTCTGGGTCAGGATTGGCTGGGTTCTGGTCAGAGTTATCGAAGGCGCCCACCACACGTATCTCCGTCCCTGCTGGCACCAGCTTGGGCTCGTGATACTGGTAAGAAAGCTGCCAGTTGTAGTTGTACTTGGCAACGTTAATCAACTCTTCAGTCGTGCCGTCCGGATAGTCGGCGTAGAAGCGCATGTACTTGCCGCGGAAGTGCATGTGGGGCGTGAAGCTGTGCAAATGCGCCTCGCGATCTATTGAGATGGTCTGAACCTGCTCAAAGGCNGAATCGTTCGGCGGGATATCAGTCCAGTTAAACGGGAAGATACAGGCGCACTGACCCGACATTCTCTCCGCAGGCGGCTCATCCTCTGGGTAGAACCACACACCCACTTGGCTGTTGTCAGTGGTTTCCTTACCGTAAGGGGTATAGTGCATATTCAGATGCAGTACGGAGCCCGCCTTAATCAGGCCACCGGTATCGGCTGGATTCATCTCCTGGACGAAGCCGGGGATGTAGGCGGCGATATTGGCCTTGTCTGGGTTACCCGGTCCTCTCAGGAAGCCACGACGACGCTCTTCATCCGGGAAGTCTAGGCGGTTAACCGTATGGTGCAATGCCGCGCGGTCTCCAGCGATTATCTGGCTACCTTTCATCCAGCGATCTTCAGGCATATCAAAAGCTACTTCGACATTAACAAAGACACCATTACCAGTTGCAGGGACCGTCGTGGCTGGAATATCTAGGANCATGTCTGGCTCACCATATGCCCACTTGGTCTCTGGCCAAGTCAGCTGGGTCAGCGGATCTTCGTCGCCATCTTTAGGCGCACCGGCTTCAGCCCAGGCTATGATGTTGCGGACGTCCTGCTCTTCGATGAGTCGGTCATTCATGAACTCGCCGATGTGACCATCGATAGCGCCTGGCGGCATACGCTTGGTCATCAGGACCTCGCGTATCATGGGAGACCAGCCCTGGACCATGGCGTGGCTGTCCATGGCGAAAGGCGCAACCCCACCTTCGCGGTGGCAAGCCGCACACTGCTCGGCCAGCACTGGCGCAATGTCAGCAACGTAAGAAGGCACAGGCGTCTTTTCGTAAACGATCTGCGCACCAGCGACCGCAATTTCTGGGGTGCTCACGTCGTCACCAGCCAGAATCTCAGTCAAGGCTGCTTTAGCCCCCTCGACGCTACCGCGGTATTGCACGGTGAAGCGGTTCGGGTCGAAGATCAACACCTGACCAGTATGGGATATCCCCATCGCCTCGGAGATAACGCGATGGTCATCCATTAAAACTGGGATATCGACTCCATATTGGGCGACTTCAGCCGCAACGGCTTCCCGATTCTCGAGACCCATCGCATTGATCATCAGGAATTCCACACCCTTGGCGTCATATTTTGCCTTCAGTGCAGTGAAGGCAGGCAAAGCAGCTTCCGTTGCATCGCTATCAACCGCCTGGACGAGGAAAGCAACGGCTTCATGGTCATCCAGGTAGCTCATGCTATGGTGATAACCAACTTGGTCAATCAGCGCAAAGTCGCCAACCCGTTCTTGCGCTGCGGCCAGTACCGGTAACATTGCAGCAGCGATAAGCGCATATTTCATTTTGCTCGGCGTTTTCACTTATTTCTCCTCAAACAGTCCCAAGGGATTCGATCGATTTACTAGCCGACATTGGGTGTCGGCGATGTCGCAATTAAGCTTGGATTGATTATTACCCGCGTTCTACAAGCTTAATTCAAAAGATGGACATTAATCGCTACGACGTGTCGCGTCAATTGGATTCACTTCGACCCACCCCGAAATTAGCACGCTTGGCAGCTAATTAATGGCCACCCTCTGAACATCAAGGTAGGCGGATCAGCTCCAGCAACTTGGGGTAGAGAGTGGGATTGGCGATCAGCAGGTTCTTATTATAGAACTGCGGATCTATGTCAGCAGGCACTGGGCCGAAGTGCCCACACTGCGCACCGGCCTCTTTGGCAATCAGACGGGCGGCCGCAAAGTCCCATAAACTCAGGCTTTCATAGTAACCATCGAGACGGCCGGCAGCGAGCCAGCAGATATCAAGGGCCGCGGAACCAAGGCGACGAATATCCGCACAGTTATGAAGGATATTACGCACGCGTTCCACCATCTCGTCTATTCCTTCCTTGATGTAAGGGAATCCGGTGGCAATGATGGTGCGGGAAAGTTCAGCTTCCTGTGCCACCTTAATGGTCTCACCATTGAGAGTGGCGCCTTTGCCTAGCTCAGCGCAAAACATCTCGTCGGTGAATGGGTTGAATACCACGCCAAGGCTAATCTGGGCATCGACACAATACGCAATTGAAACTGCAGACTGGATATGACCGTGGGCGTAATTTACCGTACCGTCTATGGGGTCAACGATCCACACCGGCACATCAGATTCCCATACCCGCTGCAGGTCAGGAGATGACTCTTCTGAAAGGATCCGGTGAGTCGGAAATCGCTGCTCGATGCGCGCGCAGATATGTTGGTCTGCCATGATGTCAGCATTGGTGACCAACTCGTTGCCTCCTTTATAGTCATGGGTCAGGTCGGCCCGCTCCCGCTCTCGCGCGATCAGACTGCCCGCTTCCCGCGCTACCGACTGGGTAAATTCCATTAGATCTGTCATTGCCGTTCCCGATTTATACAAAAGGATGATGCGATACGAGAGGTGTCACGCTGTTGGTGGTGATGCCGATAAGTGTCTAAATATGCCAGCTCTCAACCGCGCGTTAAAATATGGTGTTTTCGCCACAATTGCCACCCTGATCAACCTGTCTACACAGGAACTTGTCACCAGGGTCTTCAGCGGCGCCTTCGACATCTATATTGCCTTGCTGCTGGGCACAGTCACTGGTCTGGTGAGCAAGTACATCCTCGACAGGCGCTATATCTTCGCCTACACCACCGACTCTCAATTGCATAACTTGAACAAGTTTGTCGCTTATACGCTCACTGGCAGTTTTACCACTGCGGTGTTTTGGGGGCTAGAGCTTGGCTTTGATCACTGGTTCGGTGGCAATATTGCGCGCTATACCGGCGCCGTTATCGGACTGACCATCGGTTATGTTGTAAAGTATCAGCTGGATAAAAATCTGGTGTTTGTTGGCGCGGCTGATTCGTCAAGCCTGAACCCGGGCAGCGCAACATCAAAAACCTGACCCAGTGCTGAAGGGCCAGCAAACGAAACGCAATTACATTCACCAAGAGCGCAGAGTTATCTAATGCTTCTTACCAGCTGGGGTCGCTACCCATCGATCACTTCGCAAGTGACTGCTCCAGGCAACGTCGATGCCCTGACTCAGGAACTGTCCGCATATGCAAGCGCGACGCGGCTCATCCCTCGGGGGGCGGGCCGCAGCTATGGGGACAGCGCACTGGCCGAGCAGGTGATTAGTAGCCGCTTCCTTGATAACTTCATTGCGCTCGATGCTGAGAACTTGCGCATCAGTTGCGGGGCCGGGGTAACCCTCGCAGAAGTTTTGAGGCTGTGCGTACCGCGGGGACTGTTCCCACCGGTATTGCCGGGAACAAAATATGTCAGCGTGGGTGGCGCAATAGCTGCTGACATCCACGGCAAGAATCATCATGTTGACGGCACATTCTGTGATCACGTTGAATCCATTTCGCTGGCACTGGCCAGCGGCGAGCTAGCGCACTGTTCTCGAACCGAGCATAGTGACCTGTTTCATGCCACCTGCGGCGGCATGGGACTCACCGGAGTAATCATCGAGGCCAGACTAAGGCTGGAAACGATTTCAAGTGTCTCAATTACCACTGAAGCAAACGCTACTGCCAATCTCAAGGAAAGCCTTACACTGCTGAACGAACACAATGAAAAGAAATACGTGGTGGCCTGGGTCGATTGTCTGGCGCGGGGCGCCGCACTGGGTCGCGGCATCATTCACTGCGGCGATCACAGCAATGCTGGCAAGCTTCAGCATCGGGAAAGCAGCAGCATTGGCGTGCCGTTCACCACACCGGGTTTCCTGCTCAACCGCGCCACCATGGCTACCTTTAACAGCCTCTACTTCAAGCGTCACTCGCGGGCAGCGGGTGCGCGGCAGCAGCACTACGACAGTTTCTTCTTCCCATTAGACAGCATCCGCAACTGGAACCGGCTCTACGGCAGCAGGGGCTTCCTGCAATACCAG
>NYWC01000055.1 GCA_002684935.1 Gammaproteobacteria bacterium | reverse complement strand
CCTGATCTGGAGATTGAAGGGCTCCCCGAGCAGCGCCAGCGTGCCGCGGTGGGCTCAGGATTTATAATTTCCGAAGATGGTTATGTCATTACCAACAATCACGTGGTGGTTGGGGCCGATGAGATTCAGGTAACCCTGAATGACAGAAGAGTTTTCGATGCAAAAGTCATCGGCCTTGATGAACCGTCGGATTTGGCGGTTCTCAAAATAGATGCTACTGACCTTCCATTTGTAGCCTTTGGAAACTCAGACGCCTTGCGTGTTGGTGAATGGGTGCTGGCAATTGGTTCTCCATTCGGACTTGAGTTTTCCGCGGCTGCTGGCATCGTGAGCGCCAAAGGCAGATCTGTGCCGGGTCGATCTTCCTATAACTATATGGCCTTCATACAGACTGACGTCGCCATCAATCAGGGTAACTCCGGTGGGCCGCTGTTCAATCTGGATGGCGAAGTCATTGGAATAAACTCCCAAATTCTTAGCAGCACCGGCGGATCGAATGGTATTTCGTTCTCGATACCAAGCAATGTAGCGACTAATGTGATCAACCAGCTGCAAGAGACCGGCAGTGTTGAAAGGGGATTGCTCGGCGTGCGCATGCGCGAGGTTGATAATGCCCTGGCAGAAATTTTCGGGATGGCAAGACCACGTGGCGCCTTTGTGGACGAGGTGCAGCCTGGCAGTCCGGCCGCGGAGGGCGGTATTCAGAATGAGGACATCATCGTGGAATTCAACGGCCACGAGATTGAGTACTACACCGATTTGCCATTTTACGTTGGCCAGTATCGGCCAGACACCCAGGCCGAGGTCAAGCTATATCGCGATGGCGACATACTCGATCGCGCCGTCGTCCTGGGCAGTTCACCAACCAATGTGGTGGCCAGTACGACGCGGGAAGTGCCTCGTGAACGCGCCAATCCCCTGGGATTCCGCGTCGCTGAGCTGGGTGAGGAAGCTAGGCAGATATCTGGTTTGAGTGGAGTACGGATTGCTGAACTCAATGCAGGGCCCGGGCGAGAAGCCGGTTTGCGTGAGGGGGATGTCATTGTCGCTCTGAATCGTCGTGAGGTTAGCTCCACTGAGCAATTTGCGGAAATCGCCCGCAGTCTGCCTGNCAACGGCTTTGTGCCTATCCGNATCGTGCGGGAAGGGCAGGCAACAACCATGGCATTGGAGNTGGCACCGTAGNGTCGCCGTGGTGCGCATCATGCCTGTGTGTCGCTTCATAGCGTCACATTTCCCCTGCCACTGAGTGCCCCTTTAGGGTAGACTTGGCCCCCGCGCGCCTCGTGCATGTCAAAAGCCATCGACGGTATCGTTCTTCGTGTCTGATCTAAGCCTTATCCGCAATTTTTCCATCATTGCCCATATCGATCATGGTAAGTCTACNCTTGCCGATCGTTTCATTCAGTACTGTGGNGGGCTGGAAGAACGGGAGATGGATGCTCAGATTCTTGACACCCTCGATATCGAGCGCGAGCGCGGCATTACCATCAAGGCNCAGAGCGTCACGCTCTATTACGATGCCGAAGATGGTAAGCGCTATCANCTTAATTTTATCGATACNCCAGGCCATGTCGATTTTACCTATGAGGTGTCTCGCTCGCTTGCNGCCTGCGAAGGNGCACTGCTAGTAGTCGATGCCGGGCAGGGTGTTGAGGCCCAATCAGTGGCAACCTGTTATACGGCAATTGAACAGGGCCTGGAAGTCCTCCCGGTGCTGAACAAAATGGATCTGCCGCAGGCTGAGCCAGACCGAGTGCGAGTGGAGATTGAGGAAATTATCGGCCTCGATGCTTCTGAAGCNGTTTGCGCCAGCGCTAAGACTGGAATGGGTATCAAGGAAATTNTGGAACAGATTGTNCANAAAGTNCCGCCGCCCTCTGGTGAGAAAGAAAGTGACGTTCAGGCGCTGATTATTGACTCCTGGTTTGACAACTACCTTGGCGTGGTCTCGCTAGTNCGAGTCATACACGGCACGCTAAAGAAAGGCGACAAAATAATCGCCAAGTCACTTGGCAAAGCCCATATGGTAGATAATATAGGCGTATTCTCGCCCAAGCGCCACCAGACTAGTATACTGAGTGCCGGTGAGGTGGGTTTTATTGAGGCTGGCATTAAAGACATTCAAGGTGCTCCGGTAGGCGATACCCTAACCCTGGCCAAGACGCCGGATGTAGAGGCATTGGCCGGATTCCGGCAGATCCAGCCGCAGGTGTTTGCAGGACTATTTCCAGTGTCTTCAGATGATTTCGAATCGTTTCGCGATGCTCTGGAAAAGCTTACCCTGAATGATGCTTCCTTGCAGTATGAGCCGGAAAACTCAGATGCTTTAGGCTTTGGATTTCGCTGTGGCTTTCTCGGCATGCTGCACATGGAAATTATCCAGGAGCGCCTAGAGCGAGAGTATGATCTGTCGCTAATCACCACGGCACCGACGGTGGTCTACGAGGTGCTGCTGGAGAACGGCGAGGTCGCCATGGTAGACAGCCCCTCACGCCTACCTCCGGTTAATAACATTCAGGAAATGCGAGAGCCTATTGTCAAGGCCAACATTTTGGTACCGCAGGAATTCCTGGGTAACGTTATCAATCTCTGTGTTGATAAGCGCGGCGTGCAGAAAGACATGCAGTTTATTGGTAAGCAGGTCTCGTTAAATTATGATTTACCGATGAATGAGGTGGTGATGGATTTTTTCGATCGCCTCAAGTCTGTGAGTCGGGGCTATGCGTCATTGGACTACCAGTTTGACCGTTTTGAAACGTCGCATTTGGTGCGTCTGGATGTATTGATCAACGGCTCTAGGGTCGATGCCCTAGCGCTTATTGTGTATCGAGACCATGCCCATCCAAAGGGGCGGCTGTTGGTTGAAAAAATGAAAGAACTGATTCCCCGTCAATTGTATGATGTGGCGATCCAGGCTGCGATTGGCGGCCAGATTATCGCTCGCTCTACAGTTAAAGCCTTACGCAAGAATGTCACGGCCAAATGCTATGGTGGCGATGTGTCGCGCAAGAAGAAACTGCTAGAAAAGCAAAAGGCCGGCAAGAAGCGAATGAAGAAAGTTGGCAACGTAGAAGTACCGCAAGAGGCTTTTCTTGCGGTTCTAAAAGTAGAGAGTTGATTGAATTGCGATGAACGTGGATTTCTCCCTGGTACTGCTGGTTCTGGTCGCATTTTGTGGCTTCCTATGGATTCTCGATTCTGTGTTAATCAAGAAAGCTCGCTTGGCCGCAATTGAAGAATTCCAGCGCAGTAAGGCCAAGGGGCAAGCCGAAGACAAGGTTCAGGCCGCGGTCGCTGAATTGGCTCGGGAACCTCTGATCATTGAATATGCGAAATCTTTTTTCCCTGTATTACTGATTGTTTTGATCCTTAGATCATTCCTAGTGGAGCCCTTTCAAATCCCGACAGGATCCATGATNCCCACGTTAGAGGTCGGCGACTTCATCCTTGTNAACAAGTATGCCTATGGTGTCAGATTGCCGGTGATTGGGACTAAGATCATGGATGTAGAAGACCCCAAGCGCGGGGAAGTCATGGTGTTTATACCGCCTCATGAGGACAAGTATTATATCAAGCGGGTCATTGGGTTGCCGGGAGACTCCGTGCGCTATGAGGATAAACACCTCTATATAAATGGCGAATTGATCGATAAAGACTATGTAAGGGATATAGAGGTAGAAACTGGTATCGGGCCGCTGTCTGGCACACTGTACACTGAAACGCTTGGTGATGTTGCCCATGCCGCCCAGCATATAGACGCGGTTGGGCAGCGCCGAGCTCGCACAACCTGGGTGATCCCGAACGGGCATTATTTCATGATGGGGGACAACCGGGATAATAGTGCAGATAGCCGGGAGTGGGGAACNGTGTCGGAAGAAAATATTGTTGGCAAGGCNATTGCCGTCTGGATGCACAAGGACCCAGGTTTGAAACTGCCGACATTTAGCAGAAATCAGCTCATAAACTAGAAATAGCTTTGGTCGCAGGTGCAGAAGATTCACACCCTGTTTAACCAGATTGATTCGAGTTGCGAATCAATTGGCAGTTCAGGAGCGGAAAATGCTGTATTGTCGCGCGAAGCGAGACATCAACTCAAAAACGCGGTAGCAACGGAAACGCGACAGTAACAAAGCAACGACAGTATCAAAACCAATAGAGAGAATCGANCAGGATTATGGCTGAATCCAGGCCAGCGCGATGTACAAAGTAAGAATTAGGCATGAAAATATTGCGTAAAACTAATCTGAGAAGTCAACGTGGCGTGTCTAAAACGGGCCTGTTGCTGATTGCTGTGTTGTTGGGATTTTTCTTCACTTTCGGGCTAAAAGTTGGGCCGATTTATGTGGATCACAATCTCATTGTAGGCCTGTGCCAGGACTTAATTGACAACGGTGAAGCCAACAACATGACCGTGAGTGATTTACGCAATCGTGTTTCTAGTTCGCTTCAGATAAACAACATCGCTGACTTCGACCTAAGCAGTATTCGTGTGCGAAGAGAGAGAGATGAGGCCATAATCACTGTCGCTTATGAAAAGAGCGTGCCGCTGATCGCCAATCTCAGTATTGTGGCCGTATTTGATAGTACCCTCGAGTAGATGCCGAAGGACCTAGACAAACTTCAACACAAGCTCGCCTACCAGTTTACAGACCCCCATCTCATCAAGCTGGCGCTAACTCATCGTAGCGCCGGCGCAAACAACAATGAGCGCCTGGAATTCCTTGGCGATGCCCTGCTCGATTTGCTGGTTGGAGAGTCTTTGTTCCAGTCGCATCCGGATGCCAAAGAGGGGGACCTCAGTCGCATGCGTTCCGCTATAGTGAATAAGCAAGCCCTGGCTGAAATTGGCAGGTCCTTGGACCTGGGGGACTACATGGCGCTGGGGGGCGGCGAATTAAAGAGTGGTGGCCAGGCGCGTGACTCTATCCTTGCGGACACGGTGGAAGCTTTGGTCGCTGCTGTGTACCTTGATGGAGGCATAGAGCCTTGCACCAGTTTGGTGGCAGCTTGGACTCTCGAATTGGTGCAGCAACCAGAAAAGCAAAGCGTGAAGGATGCCAAGACACGACTGCAGGAATTAATGCAGGCGCAAGGAGCAGCGTTACCAAGATATGAAGTCGTTTCGACTTCAGGTGACGCCCACGCGCAAACTTTCGAAGTGCAGTGCACGGTGGCGGGGTTGCAGCTACCGCAGCAGGGGATTGGTCGCAGCAAGAGGGCAGCTGAGCAACAAGCAGCTGAAAAAGTCCTGACCATATTGGGGCAGCACTAGGTGCTGTTTGGCAGCAAACTAAATAGACCAGGGTGAAGCAATGACCGAGTCAACAGACTTTAATAGCGGCCCACAGACGCGCTGCGGCTATGTGGCGCTGGTGGGTAGGCCAAATGTTGGCAAGTCGACGCTGCTTAATCACCTGCTGCAGCAAAAAATCAGCATTACTTCGCGTAAACCGCAGACTACCCGGCACCGGATAATGGGCATTCTCACAGAAGCTGACGCGCAATGTGTTTTTGTGGACACGCCAGGCTTGCACAGCCAGCATCGAAAAGCCTTGAACCGAGTGATGAACGATACTGTCATCAGCACCTTGCGCGATGTGGATAGCATTTTGTTTGTGGTAGAACGCCTGGCCTTCGGTGAGGCAGACGCGATGGTCCTGCAGCATCTGATGAGCAGTAAAGTCCCCGTAATTCTTGTGATCAACAAAATTGATCAGATCAAAGATAAACAGCGACTGCTTCCACATATTAAGGAATTGACAAAGCAGCATGAATTNGCGGAAGTTGTGCCCGTTTCAGCGTTGAGTGGGCACAATCTTGATCGACTNGAGTCGCTGGTAAAANAGCTGTTACCAGTTGGGCCGTTTCTGTATCCAGCAGAACAGGTCACANATCGCAGCTCGAGATTCTTGGCCGCCGAACTGATCAGAGAGAAAGTCACGCGCCAGTCAGGNGATGAGCTACCCTANGAGGTGACAGTAGAGATCGAACGATTTAAGGTCGAGGGGNGCGTTACTCATATTCATGGTCTTATTNTGGTCGATAAATCCGGCCAGAAAAAAATCNTGNTTGGNCGTGATGGTGAGCGTCTCAAGAGNATCGGCTCATCAGCACGNGANGANATGGAGACTGCATTCGGGGGCAAGGTCATGCTNAANCTATGGGTCAAGGTAAAATCCGGTTGGGCAGATGATGAGCGTGCNCTGCAAAGCCTNGGATATGTTGATCACTAAANACTGGNNTTATGGATACAAGAATCGCTCTGCAACCGGCCTACGTTTTACACCGCAGACCATTTCAAAATACCAGCCTATTGGTAGACTTTTTTACCTTCGACTACGGCCTGGTGCGCGCAGTCGCCAAGGGGGCACGGCGCGAGAAGTCTCGCTATCGCGCTTTACTGCAGCTGTTTCAGCCACTATTGGTGTCTGCGACCGGCATGGGCGAGGTTAAGACGCTCACGGCAGTTGAAAGTAACGTGTCGGCCATAAACCTGCGGGGAGAGCGCCTGTTCAGCGGCCTGTACATAAACGAACTGCTCAGTCGCCTGCTGCAAAACCAGGAAGAGCACACGGCGCTTTATGGAAACTATCAGGAGACTCTGATAGCTCTGCAGGGCGAGCAGGGCATCGAGCCGTTACTAAGGCGCTTCGAGCTTAAGCTGCTATCGGAACTAGGCTATGCGATCAATCTCTCTGAGGATTGTGAAACTAATTTGCCCATCAATCCAGACAGCATTTATCGATTCATTCCTGACGTCGGCTTTCAGACCCGATCACTTTCTGGTGCGGCGGCGCTTGGGAGCAGCGAATTTACGGGTGCCGATTTGATTGCCGTTCGCGACCTTGATATTGAAACAAGCGGCGCTGCCCAGGCGGCCAAACGCTTATTGCGACTTGCTCTGGCAGCCCATCTCGGCGACAAGCCATTGTACAGTCGATCGCTGTTTACTGCCTCACAATAGGCGTTCTTTGGACCCAAATTTCATAACGTGTACAATCTAGCACCTCATCCAGAACGCTGCAGCGATCTCTATGACTTACGCCACTATTGAAGAGCAAATTGGCAATACGCCGCTGGTGCGGTTGCAGCGAATGTCAGTGCCTAATGGGAACACAATATTGCTCAAGTTGGAGGGCAATAACCCGGCAGGGTCCGTTAAAGATCGCCCTGCACTCAATATGATCCTACAGGCCGAGATGCGAGGCGACATTAAGCCCGGAGATCGTCTGATTGAGGCCACCAGCGGTAACACCGGCATCGCGCTGGCGATGGTTGCGGCTGTCAAGGGCTACCAGATGATGCTCATCATGCCCGACAACCTGAGCGATGAACGCAAGGCATCCATGCGGGCCTATGGTGCGGAGTTGATCCTTGTTAGTGACGCTGAGGGCATGGAGGGGGCCAGGGACATGGCGCTCCGCATGCAGCAACGGGGGCAGGGCAAGGTACTGGATCAATTTGCCAATCCTGACAACCCGAATGCGCACTACTTGCACACAGGTCCAGAGATCTGGCGCGATACACGAGGTGAGGTGACTCATTTCGTCAGCTCTATGGGGACGACAGGAACCATAATGGGAGTATCTCGCTATTTGAAAGAGCAAAACCCGCAAGTTCAAATTATTGGGCNNCAGCCAACTGATGGTGCGCGCATTCCCGGAATCCGGCGCTGGCCGCAAGCGTATCTGCCGTCTATTTTTGAGCGTGAGCGTGTCGATCAGGTGATAGATGTTGATCAACATGATGCTGAAATAGCCATGCGCGCCTTGGCGCGAGAAGAAGGGGTGTTCTGTGGCGTTTCTTCGGGCGGTTCACTCTTTGGTGCCCTGCAAGTCGCCGCTTCAGTTAACGAGGCGACAATCGTAGCTATAATTTGCGATCGCGGAGACCGCTATCTTTCAACCGGTGTGTTCTCCAACCATGAGTCCACGTAGATCGCGCCGGCGCAAACTGCCGGTAGAACATGTCGAAGTTAACATTGAATCCCTTAGCCATGAAGGGCGTGGTGTCACCAGGATTGATGGCAAAGTCGCTTTTGTAGAGGGTGCGCTGGCGGGCGAAACTGTGCGAGCTCGATATATTCAAAAGCGGGGCCAATTCGATTTGCTCGCGACGGAAGAAGTATTGGTGGCCTCGACTGATCGGATTACATCCGATTGCATCGTTTCAGGTGTGTGCGGCGGCTGTTCGCTGCAACACTTAGACCCGGGACAGCAGCTATTAATGAAGCAATCAATGCTGTTGGAACACTTACAGCATAGCGCTGGGCTGAACACTGATGCATTTGAATTATTGCCCATGCTAACTGCGGACACGTCACATTATCGGCGCAAAGCCAGGTTGGCGGTTCGCTACGTGCAAAAGAAAGGCGGCGCCCTGGTTGGGTTTCGCGAAAAGCATTCCAGCTTTATTACCGTAATGGATGACTGCAAGGTGCTGGTTGCAGAAGTGGCTAGGTTGATACCCGCGCTGAAAGAGCTTATTTCCAATTTCAGTTCCGCTGCTGATATTCCGCAAATCGAGATGGCTGCAGGAGAGATTGAGGTGACGGAGTCTGCGCCGTTACAGGTCGCGCTGGTGTTTCGACATCTAACGCCACTTGAGCCAGTGGACCTTGATGCCTTGCTGGCGTTTGCTGCCCAGCATCAGCTGCATTGTTATCTGCAACCCGCCGGCCCAGATTCTGTGCACCGAGTATATCCGCAGCAAGGCGAAGACAGGCTTGAATATTTTTTACCTGCATTTGATTTGCGGCTGCAATTTCACCCCATGGATTTCACTCAGGTCAATGGTCCGATTAATCGGCAAACAGTTAGCAGGGTAATAGATTTGATGGCAGTTCAGCCAGGGCAAAAGGTGTTAGATCTGTTCTGCGGCTTAGGTAATTTCACACTACCTCTGGCGCGGCAGGGTTGCCAGGTAACAGGTGTCGAGGGCAGCGACGCAATGGTAAAACGCGGCTATGAGAATGGCGCGTTGAATGCCCTCTCGAATATGGCGTTCTATTGTGCAGACTTGTCTAAACCTTTTGTAGATGAGGCATGGGCTCAATCTCAATATCACAAGCTGTTGTTGGATCCACCTCGCTCTGGAGCTCTGGAGGTGGTTCAGCAGATACAAAAGTTGGCGCCGGAACAGATAGTGTATGTCTCCTGCAACCCAGCTACTCTGGCACGCGACAGNGCTGAGCTCCTCGTCCAGGGATATAGATTGAAATCCGCGGGTGTAATGGATATGTTCCCACACACCAATCACGTAGAATCCATGGCGGTTTTTGATCGGCAGGCTAGTTAGCACCAGATGCAAGACTCTCCAGGAAACAACTTAGGCGCCGCCGCAGCAATCGATAAGCTGCTGCGGGTCATGTCAATGCTGCGTCACCCAGAACATGGATGTCCCTGGGACTTGGAACAATCAATAAACAGCCTTGTGCCATTCACCATTGAAGAAGTTTATGAGGTCGTTGACGCGATTGAGCGAAATGACATGGTGGATTTTGAAGATGAGCTGGGTGATTTGCTGTTTCAGATCGTGTTCTATACTCAGCTCACTTGCGAAGATGGGGGGTTTGGCTTCGCAGATGTCGCGCATACTGTGACTAACAAGCTTCTGCGTCGCCATCCTCATGTTTTCAGTGATGGTACCACTGACTCCTTTGGTGAATTGGCCGAGCTCTCATCTGAAGAGGTTGTCAGCAACTGGGAGGCCATCAAGCAGCAAGAAAGAGAGGNCAAGCGTNCTCGTCAAATCGNGGNAGGCCAGTCATCTGAAGAAACGGATGCTAGCAGTGTGCTTGATGATATTCCGCGCGCACTCCCCGCATTGGAGCGGGCCAGAAAGCTTCAGAAGCGCGCAGCGCGCGTAGGATTCGATTGGCATGAGATGGCGCCGGTGATCGCTAAAATGCGAGAAGAATTGGATGAATTTGAACAGGCGCTGGTTCAGGGAGATCACGCGAAGGCGGAAAGTGAGCTGGGTGATGTATTTTTTTCCGCCGTTAACCTGGCTAGGCACCATAAAACTGAGCCAGAAGTTGCGCTCAGGCAGGCGAATCTTAAATTCGAAGCTAGATTTAAATGGATAGAATTTAAACTGAAAGATGAGGCCAGGGCTCTGGAAGATTGCAGCCTTGAAGAGCTAGATACCCTTTGGAACCAGGCGAAAGCAAACGGCCTGTAGANGAACGAATACTCAAGATAGGAGACAAGCATGAGAATCATACTATTAGGCGCGCCTGGCGCAGGGAAGGGAACGCAAGCTCAGTACATAACCAAGCACTTCAATATCCCTCAGATATCAACCGGCGATATGCTGCGCTCAGCAGTTAAAGAGCNATCTGAGCTGGGAATGCAGGTAGAACAAGTCATGGCATCGGGCGGACTGGTAACTGACGAAATCATTATTGCGCTAGTCAAAGATCGGATCGTGCATGAGGATTGTGCTAATGGCTTTCTATTTGATGGCTTTCCACGGACCATCCCGCAAGCGGAGGCGATGGTCTCTGCTGGTGTTCCGATTGATATCGTGCTCGAAATCGATGTGCCCGACGATGAGATCGTCTCGCGCCTGAGCGGTAGAAGAGTGCATTTGGATTCGGGTCGCGTATATCACATAGAGCACAACCCACCAAAGCAGGAAGGGCTTGATGATGTAACAGGAGAGGAATTGATTCAGCGTGAGGATGATAAGGAAGCAACAGTCCGTAATCGTCTGGCTGTTTATCATGAGCAAACCAAGCCGCTGGTTAGTTTCTATGAGGATCTGGAGTCGAAAGGCACGGGTGTCAAAGTAATAAAGGTAAATGGCGTCGCATCTGTGGATAATATTCGAGCAGACATATCCACAGCGCTAGGCTAGCTTATCCACATGCTTCAAAGCCCGGTTAATACTCGGGCTTTTTTTTGCCCAAAGAATTCTCGGAAGCTTGTTCACAAATCCGTGAAGTTTCAACTAGTAACCCTCCTTAGTATTAATATCTGCCAAAAAGCTCGCAAACTATTTGCGTATCTATAAGTAAAAAACCGCCATGAGGCGCGACCGAAGGTGTTTAGTAAAAACAAAAACTGAGCAGTCTTGCGTAACAAGCATTTTCTTTGATCAGTTTTTAATCATTTCTTTGTATAATTCAGCGTAGTTTTCTTAAAGTTTTTTATTGAACTAGCGAAATAGAACAGAGAGACCATGGTTGCGCGGAACAATTGTGTGAACAAATTAAAATTTCCGTTTAAATTTAAATGTTTTGAGACGTAGATTTGCTGTTTGCTAAATAAAAATTGTGCTATGTTGCCGCGNCGTAGCGGGTGCACTTCTTTTTGTTATTAAGAGTTAGCGCACGAGAAAATTCAAACTGACCGATGATTAAAGGTATAGCACCGAAGGGCAAAAAGCTTAAAGCAGACTCACTTAATCTAAAGAAGAAAGGTCAGGTTAAAGCTGGAAAGAAGAAATCGAGTCTCGTGAAGGTTAGTAGTGCTGCGCTGAAAAAAGCTAACGCCACAGTTGCGAAACTTGAAAAAGAAGCAAAGGCCGCAGCCAAGTCTTCAATAACAGCTAAGAAGCGCGCCGTGGCTGCAAAGAAGGCTGCCAGGAAGGCAAGTAAAGTAAAGGCAAATACCGCGAAGCGAGCCGCCAAAAGCGCACAGAACACTGCCAAGAAAGCTGCAGTAAAATTAGCCGCAGCTAATGCCAAGATTAGAACAGCAAAGGCCAAGGCTAGAGCCATAGAGCTCTCCACAATNGAGAAGGCCAGGAAAATAACAGAGGAAGNNAAAAGAAANGCTGATCTGGAGAAAGCTGTTGCGACATTCANTGATCAATGGAAAAGGAAACGAGACAAGGCTGAAGCCGCAAAAGCTGCGCGTAAAGTGCGTAAAGATGCCCTGAAAGCCGGCTTCGCTGCTCGCAAAGCTGCTAAGAAGGAAAAGCTTGACGCGTTGGAAGTTGCGGCGAAAGCCAAAGCGGCAGCACGCAAAGCATCAAAAAAGGCTGCTGAACAAGCAGCCATGAAGGCCGCTAAGAAAGCAGGAAAGAAAGCGACCAAGAAAAAGACATTAAAAAAGCTGGGCAAGAAGAAGCTGGCTAAAAAGGTTACAACCAAGCGGAAATCATCAGTTCGGAAAGGGAAATCCAGCAAATCTGGTTAACACCGTTAGGATGTAAAGCAAGGTAGTACTTTTAACAAGTAACTTTGATATAGGTAGCGAGGTCGAAAATGGCTAAAAAAGTAGCGAAAGCGAAAAAGAAGGTTGCAAAGAAAAAGGCAGCCAAGAAAAAGGTCGCAGTGAAGAAAAAAGTAGCTGCAAAGAAAAAAGTCGTGGCTAAAAAGAAGGTAGCTAAGAAAAAAGTAGCTAAGAAGAAAGTCGCCAAGAAAAAAGTAGTGAAAAAGGCGAAAAAGAAAGTAGCTAAGAAAAAAGTGGCTAAGAAGGCCAAGAAGAAGGTAGCCAAGAAAAAGGCCGCCAAGAAGGTCAAGAAGAAAGTTGCCAAGAAAAAGGTTGCGAAGAAAAAAGTAGCCAAGAAGAAGGTGGCTAAGAAGGCCAAGAAAAAAGTAGCTAAGAAGGCCAAGAAGAAGGTGGCTAAAAAGGCTAAGAAGAAAGCGGCCAAGAAAAAGGTTAAGCGCAAAGCAGCTGCCAAGAAAGCCGCAAAGCGCAAAGTAGCCAAGCGCAAAGCGCCAGCAAAGAAAAAAGCGGCCAAAAAGAAGGTAGCCAAAAAGAAGGTGGCTAAGAAGGCCAAGAAAAAGGTAGCCAAGAAGAAGGTGGCTAAGAAGGCCAAGAAGAAGGTGGCCAAGAAAAAAGTGGCTAAGAAGGCTAAGAAGAAAGTCGCCAAGAAAAAAGTGGCTAAGAAGGCTAAGAAGAAAGTCGCCAAGAAGAAGGTAGCCAAGAAGAAGGTGGCTAAGAAGGCCAAGAAGAAGGTGGCCAAGAAAAAAGTGGCTAAGAAGGCCAAGAAGAAGGTAGCCAAAAAGAAAGCGGCTAAAAAGAAAGTGAAGCGTAAGGCGGCGGCCAAGAAAGCAGCCAAGCGCAAAGTCGCAAAGCGGAAGGCGCCGGCCAAGAAGAAAGTAGCCAAAAACAAAGTGGCTAAGAAGGCCAAGAAGAAAGTAGCCAAGAAGAAAGTGGCTAAGAAGGCCAAGAAGAAGGTNGCCAAGAAGAAGGTAGCNAAGAAGAANGTGGCNAAGAAGGCNAAGAAGAAGGTNGCNAAGAAGAAAGTGGCTAANAAGAAAGCTGCCAAGAAGAANGTAGCCAAGAAGAAAGNCNNNAAAGAANGCTNNNAAGAANNNGGCNAANAANAANGNNGCCAAGAAGAAAGCTCCAGCGCGCAAAAAAGCTGCTCGCAAGAAGCGTTAAGTAGCTCTTANCGCGCTGGNNCTNGNNATAAANCNGCTGGNTGTGACGACCTCACTNCCAGNGGNGNTNGACCTTTCGCTCCTAAAAAAATCCCCCTTGAGTATTCAAGGGGGATTTTTTCTTAAAGAGTCTTAAACCAGTTAATGGCAAAGATCCTNGCTATCGATTCCTCATCCAAACTGTGTGCCGTTGGCTTGATTAACGGAGATGCAGTGACTTCGTATCAAAGTCNGACNCAAAAAGCGGCAGCGCAATCCTTATTACCNCTCATACATAGGCTACTGTCGGAGGCCACACTCAGCATCCGTGACCTCGACGCTATAGCCGTAAGTGCCGGGCCTGGCTCTTTTACAGGGATACGTATTGGGGTGGGCATAGCGCAAGGCCTGTCTGAGGCNAACAGNACCCCTGTGCTTCCCATATCATCGCTTGCCCATCTGGCCTGGGAAGCATTTCTGCAGCATGCATGCGCCCACGTGCGTGTGGCGATACATGCCCGTGAAAGTGAGTTCTACTATGGACTGTTTGAGGTGAGTTTGGACTGCGGTGTAAAACTTCTAGGGCAGGAGCAGGTAGGCACGCTGTATACTCTGAGCGCGGCAGTATTACAGGGGCCCGCTGAGCTTAATAGAAAGGAATGGGCAGCGGTTGGCGATGCCTGGGATAGGGTTGCTGATCTGCACGGAACATTAGCAGCACCTGCGCTAGCGGTTTACGCGAATAATCCCACCGTAGAGTCTTTGTGCGAATTGGCGGCGATTCAATTCAAGGCTGGTGAGCATCGGGGAACCGCGCTACTTTTGCCGAATTATGTGAAAGAACATATGGACTATCGATAGGCGTGGGCACTAGTGGATCTCTCATTCNCACAAGCTTCATTACTCGCCGTTGTGCAGGGGCTAACAGAGTTTCTGCCGATTTCTTCCTCAGCGCATCTTATNCTGGCCAGTGAGGTTATGGGTTGGCCAGATCAAGGGCTTGCTTTTGACGTAGCTNTGCACGTCGGTACCCTGTNGGCGGTTGTGATTTATTTCAGACGCGATANTTTACGGCTCCTGCTCGCCTGGATAGCCAGTCTTTTATCGCGAAGATTGAANCAGGACAGCAAGCTGGCCTGGCTATTGATCATAGCCTCCATCCCAGCCGGCATCGCCGGTTTNCTTGGCCAAGGGTTTATCGAAGCGAACTTTCGCTCAGCTACAGTGATTGCAGCTGCAACCCTGTTTTTTGCTGGCCTGNTGTGGCTATCTGACCGGCTCGGGAGTCGCTCTAATCCATTGTCTCAACTTANCTGGCAGCAGGCTCTNTGCATTGGTGTTGGGCAGTGCTTTGCGCTGATACCTGGCACCTCGCGCTCAGGCATTACTATGACGGTGGCGCTGCTATGTGGTCTACAGCGAGAAGCAGCCGCCAAATTTTCATTCCTGTTAGCGATTCCGATTATTTTGACCAGTGGTGGTTTGCAGGCTCTTTCGTTGCGTGAGGATAGTGTTGGGGATATTGATCTATTGCATCTATTTGCAGCGATTGCTCTGGCGGCAATGGTTGCCATGCTCTGTATTCACTTTTTCCTGCGCTTGATAGAGCGAATCGGATTTCTGCCTTTTATCATCTACCGCCTCATTCTTGGCCTTGGATTGGTGCTGTTAACTGTCTCATGAGCGCTGAATCGCTAATTGCCAGGAACTTCGCTTGCGCAGAAATTCCTCAACAGCTACGGAGTAAACCGTTTCTGGCTGCGCTGCCCGAGCTGACTGTGGCAGCCGAGGAATATTGCGACTACTGTCTCTCATACACTAATGGAGCGCTCTCCCTCGATGCGCTGAAAGATAAGGCCCTGACGGGCGTGTGTTCGAATTTTCTCACGCCAGCGATGCAGCGTCGTTTGCGTCAGCCATTCAAACAGCAACTGCTTGGCAAAGCGCTTGGAATGAAAGCGCAGCGAAAGCAACGCATTCTTGATGCGACAGCAGGGCTTGGTACAGATGCTTTCCTGATGGCAGCCAGCGGCTGTGAGGTGACTGCAATCGAGCGATCACCACTGGTGTTTGCGCTACTGGAAGATGCGCTGTTGCGTGCCCAACTGACTGGCGGCAGCTTTGCAGTAATAGCTAGTCGTTTGACTCTGCAACAGGACGACTTCCTCAGTTTGGACGCCCGGCAACACCAGTATGACACGGTCTACCTTGACCCTATGTTCCCGGCAGGGCGGCGCAAAGCAAGCGCGAAAAAGGCCATGACGCTGTTGCAGCAACTCCTGCCCGCGGAAGACTGCCCCGAACAGCTTTTGAGTCACGGCTTGGAGTGTGCGAATAAGCGAGTGGTGGTGAAACGTGGACGCCGATCCCCTCCGCTCGCAGCACGAGAGCCCTCACTGCAATGCANGGGATCAACGAATCGATTTGACGTGTACCTGCCCTAGAGCAGCTGCTGCAGGATCAGCTCGTAGATGCTGGAGAGCTTGTCGATGTCGCTAATGCGGACCCGCTCATTGAATTTGTGAATAGTGGCATTGCAGGGGCCGATCTCAACCACCTGTGCGCCGGTGGGGGCGATGAAGCGGCCATCCGACGTGCCGCCGCCAGTTGATGCCTTTGGCCTCACTCCAGTAACCTCGGTGACACTGTCGCTGACTACCTGAATTAAATCCTGCGCTTCAGTCAGGAAGGGCTCGCCGGAGATATGCCACTGGCACTCATACTCTATTCCCTCGTCCTTGAGTTCTTCTTCTATGTGCTGAATTAGGCCAGCAGAAGTCAGTTCCGTTGAAAACCTGAGATTAAAGTCGACTTCCAATAGATCTGGGATCACATTGTTAGCCCCAACCCCGGCGCGGATATTGGAGATTTGGAAGCTGGTAGGCTGGAAGGCGTCGTTGCCTTCATCCCAGCGAGTCTGCACGATTCGGCTGAGAACCGGCAAAGCGTCGTGAATCGGATTGCGGGCAAGATGGGGATAGGCCACATGCCCTTTGATGCCCTTCACAAACATTTTGCAGGACAGGGACCCGCGTCGTCCGACTTTGATGGTGTCGCCAAGGGATTCGCTGCTACTGGGTTCTCCTACCACGCAATATTTTATTTGTTCGCCACGCGCACTGAGCTGTTTAATGGCGTGCCGTGTGCCATCAATGGCCTGTCCTTCCTCGTCGCTGGTGATCAGGAATCCCAGACGAGCATTGAGTTCTCGCCCAGGTAAGCATCGCTCCGCAGCTGTAAGCATAGCGGCAAGGCTAGATTTCATGTCGGCGCTGCCACGGCCGTAAAGAAAGCCTCCATCCTCAGTGGGTGCAAACGGGGGATACTTCCATTCAGTGAGCGCTCCAGGTGGCACAACGTCGGTATGACCTGCGAACACCAGCAGCTCATCACCCGAGCCGATAGTGGCCCAGAGATTGCTGACAGTACCCGCATCGAGTCGTTCAATGCAAAACCCAAGGGCTTCCAGGCGCGCTGTGATGACACCTAGACAACCATTGTCGTCAGGTGTAATTGAGCTGATGGCGATCAGTTGTTTTGCAAGTTCGAGGGATGCAGACATAAGCAGGGCTAATTATTACTGTGTAGTACGTCGTTAAGGCTCATACTGGATTTTTTNGGCGTGGCTTCCACGGCACCTGACAGGGAGTTGCGACGAAACAATAGATCGGGCGTGTCGCTGAGTGCCATTGCCTTGACAGTTTTTGCGAGGTTGCCGGCGGTGTCGAGTAGATTGACCTTGGTGCCCGCAGTTACATAGAGTCCAGCTTCGACAGTGCAACCATCCGCCAAGGGAAATCCGATGCCGGCATTTGCCCCGATCAGGCAGTTCTCACCCACCGAGATAATTGTCGTACCGCCTCCAGAAAGCGTACCCATTGTGCTGCAGCCGCCACCCAGATCGCTGTCCTTACCGACTACAACACCGGCACTGATGCGCCCCTCAACCATGGCTGTGCCCAAAGTGCCGGCATTGAANTTAACAAAGCCTTCATGCATCACTGTGGTGCCTTCACCAATATAAGCTCCCAGCCGAATNCGCGCTGTATCGGCCAGGCGCACACCTCCAGGCACGACGTAATTCGNCATCTTCGGAAATTTATCCACAGACATGACGTCCAGAACNTCTCCATGCTTCCTGGCAGCTAGTTGCCGGGCCGGCAGGTCNGCTAGGTCAATCGGGCCGGCGTTAGTCCATGCCAGGTTCTTCAATATGCCGAACAGGCCGTCAAGATTGATTTCATGGGGTTTCACCAGGCGGTGGGATAGCAGGTGCAGCTTCAGGAACGCTTCCGGGATGCTGGCGGGTGCCGCATCCGTGAAACTAATGCAGACCAGCCAGTTGCCCTGACCCGGCTTGCTGAGCAAGGCTACCCAGTCGTCGAAGCCCGCACTAACCAGCTTGTCCTTCAGACTGACAAGCANATTGCCATCCAATTCTACGAAACCATTCGCGCCGCCAGGCATGTTGGTACTGCTTAACAGGCATTCCAGCAGTTCAGCCGGCAGCTGGATATGCGGATGGGGGTAATAAACTTCGATGATTTCATGATATGAATTTTTGGTGGCAAGACCGATGGCCCCGCTATGAGCGGTATTACTTTGCATGCTGATTACCTGAAATTAGGCTTGCCCGGTCAGGGCATCGCTCCAAGTGGATTCGTCGAATCCTATTAGCCAGCTCTCGTNGGCCTGCAGAATAGGGCGTTTGATTAGTGAAGGATGCTGCGACATGAGGCTAACTGCGGACTTTTCATCCAGTCCCTCACGCTCCGCCTCGCTCAGATTGCGCCAGGTTGTGCCACGGCGATTGATCAGCTTATCCAGCGGNAATTGCCTAATTAAGCAGTTTGCAAGTTCGGCGGAGCAGCTAGCTTTCTTATAATCATGAAAAGCGTATTCGATGCCTTGATCATTTAACCATGTCTTGGTGCGCTTTATGGTTTCGCAGTTGTCGATGCCGTACAGTGTGATGCTCATAGTCTTCTGCTTTCGCTAGAGTCTGTATTAAACCGAGAGGCGCCGCTCCAGCGCACTCTTGATATCGTCCTGTAATCTATTCGCAAAGGCCGCATCAGTAATGGCGCCTCCGTCTTCGCCCTTGATAAAGAACAAATCTTCTACGCGTTCTCCGAGCGTGGTGATTCGTGCATCTATCAATTTGATATTTTTCTCAGCAAAGACCTTGCCGAGGGTGGCAAGCACGCCGGGCTGATCAGGACAATTGACTTCGAGGGTCGAGTAAGTTTTCCCGGCAGGATTACCCAGAGTAGTTTCGATCGGATTATTAAAGTAGCGCTCCTTGCGAGTTCGTCGATACTTGGCTGGAGCGATAGCAGTGTTGCTGCTAAGCAGGTAGTCACGAAGAACGGTTTCGATTTCGGTTATCCGTGCGGGCTTTTCACCAACTGGCTTGCCGTTAGTTTCCAAAACAGTGTAAGTGTCCATGCAGAAGTTCTTGCTCGAAGTGAAAATTCGTGCGCCAACGATATTAAGATTCAGTTTTTCGAATGCTGCAGTACTGTTAGCAAACAGAAAGTCAGCGTCCTCTGCATAGATGAAAATCTGGGTGGCACCCTCTGATCTAGCACCCGCTTCGAGGTCCTTCACAGAGATCAGCGGTCCACTGCCATTGAAATCAATGATCGCCTCGGTATGCCAAACGATGTTGGCGGCGGATTCGCGCACAAAATACTCTTCGGCAGCATTCTCCCAAACTGCCAATATCTGGTGTTCTATGAGTCCGAGTGCCAGAAGTTTTTCCCGTGCAACGGCCTTCTTGTCGTTGATACGATCTTCCCGATTGACGGTGTTCTCAAGCCCCAGTCTGAAGCGGCGCTTGGTGTTAAAATAGAGTTGGCGCAGCAGGGAAGCACGCCAGGAAGTCCACAGGACGGGATTGGTGGCGCTGATATCAGCCACCGTCAGTGCATAGAGATAGTCCAAATGTACCTTGTCGCCAATGGCCTCAGCCAATTCCTGAATTATGTCCGGATCGCTAATGTCTCTGCGCTGGGCAGTCATAGACATCAGAAGATGCTTGTCTACCAGCCAGCAGACTAATTTTGTGTCCCAGTCAGAAAGGTGATGACGTCGACAAAAATCTTCGGCATCGACCTTNCCTAGTTCAGAATGATCGCCGCCGCGGCCTTTGGCAATATCGTGGTAAAGTCCAGCTATATAGAGCAGTTCCGGTTTNGGTAAGTTGCGCGCGATTTCAGCGCCGAGGGGGTATTTCTCNTCNGCTTCGGGCAAAAAGAGTCTGCGCATATTNTCAACCACCTGCAAGGTGTGTGCATCGACAGTGTAAATGTGGAACAAGTCATGCTGCATCTGGCCAGATATTTGACCAAACTCAGGAAGGTATCGGTCCAGAATGCCATAGCGAGCCATGCGGCGAAGTTGNAGAGTCAGTTTGTGGGTTGAACGCAACAATTCCATAAATAGGGTGACGTTGCGCAAATCCTGGCGAAAATCCTTGTCGATGAGTCGACGGCTATCTCTTAGTAAGCGAATGGTAGAAGCCCGAATGCCTTCAATGCGAGTGTCTTGGGCCATGAGCATAAAGATTTCCAATAACGCGAACGGATAGCGTTTGAAAACTTCGTTATCAACAACTTCGATATAACCATTGTTTATCTGGAATCTATTGTTGAGGGGTACGATCTTCACACGTTCNTCTGTGCGCAGNATGGCTTCATCAAGATGCTGTAACAGAACGTCATTGAGNGCGCGCAGATTAGCCACAGCACGATAATACTGCTTCATTAGTTTCTCTACACCCAATGACTTTTCGTCATCTTCGTAGCCAAACAAACGGGCCAGTTCTCTTTGTTTATCAAAAAGCAGGCGATCTTCTGCGCGTCCTTCNAGATAATGTAGACCATAACGAAGTTTCCAAAGAAACTGCTGGCCTTTGTTGATCATTGCCTCCTCGGACGGTTTTAAAAATCCGAGTTCTACAAGATCCTTGAATGACTCTGCACCGAAGTGGCGTTTTGTGACCCACGCGATAGTCTGGATATCCCGCAATCCGCCGGGCGAGGTTTTGACATTCGGCTCGAGGGCGTAGTCCACNTCATGATACTTGGCATGCCGAGCGATCTGTTCATCCAGCTTGGCGCGCACGAATTTTTTTATCGGCCATATTCTTTTGTCACTGGTGGCGTCCATCATCATNTCGTGGAGGTCTGGGGCGCCGGTGATGGTTCTGGATTCCATCAATGCGGTTGCCACGGTGATGTCGTTTGCAGCTTCCCGCTGACATTGTTTTACTGAGCGAACGCTCTGGCCGATCTCGAGCCCGATATCCCAGCAAAGGGTCAGGAAACCGCTTATTGCTTCCTTGTATGCAGTGTGCTTTTCCTTACGGGTGAGAATGAGCAGGTCAATATCAGAGTGAGGAAGCAGCTCGCCGCGGCCATACCCGCCAGCCGCAATCAAGGCGATGCTGGACTGGTCTGGCCACTGCTGGCGCTCCCAGGCGATCCTCAGNACCTGGTCTATTACCGAGGCTCNGCCGTGAACAATGTCCGTAATGCTCAGGTTTTGTTTGTAGCGCTCATCAAGAATAGTGCCGGCGTGCGCGATGGCGTCACGCAACATTGCNAGCAACTCAGCGCTTGATTGGCAGTTGGCGGCACGNTCACCNAGTTGCNCCGGGTCCAGCAGCTCAGCGCTGAGACTGACGGCTTCGTTGATTGCCGCTTCCTTTATGGAAAGAGAGTCGAAATTCACAGAGTTTCCTCGGTGCGACGTGTGAGAATTTCACAGCCATCNCCGGTTACTGCCAAGGTATGTTCCCACTGTGCCGACAGGCGCCGATCTTTGGTGGTTACGGTCCAGCCGTCTTTCTTGGATAGCTTCGTGTAGCGGGACCCCGCATTAAGCATGGGTTCGATCGTGAAGGTCATGCCTTCCACTATGGAGGTGCCGGTGTTGGGTCGGCCATAGTGCAGCACCTGCGGCTCTTCATGGAAAATCCGCCCGATGCCATGGCCACAGTATTCACGCACAATCGAATAGTTGTGAGCCTCGCCGTGCTGTTGGATCACATGGCCAATATCCCCTAGCGTCGCGCCGGGCTTAACAAGTTCAATTGCCTTATACAGGCACTCTTGCGTGACACGAATCAGGCGCTTGGCGTGCTCGGGCACAGTGCCTACAAAGAACATCTTGCTGGTATCGCCATGAAAGCCATCTTTGATTACGGTGATATCGATATTGATGATATCTCCAGACTTCAGGATTTTGCCGACGCTGGGAATGCCGTGACAAATCACGTGATTAACTGACGTGCAGATCGATTTAGGAAATCCATTGTAGTTGAGTGGAGCCGGGATCGCCTGCTGGGTATCCACG
Source organism: Gammaproteobacteria bacterium (assembly GCA_002684935.1). Classification (GTDB taxonomy): domain Bacteria; phylum Pseudomonadota; class Gammaproteobacteria; order Pseudomonadales; family Pseudohongiellaceae; genus UBA9145. Next base: position 186 of record NYWC01000055.1, on the reverse strand, counting down.
ATATAGTTATGGCAAATACGGTCTAATTCGCCTGTGCTTACCCCAGGTTGCACGTGGGGGCCGATCATTTCCAGCACTTCAGCGGCAAGTCGTCCTGCAACTCGCATTTTTTCAATGTCTTCCGGGTTTTTGATGTGAATACTCATAGGGGTAGGGCAGGTTCCAAGCAGGGAATTGGCTAAAGGA
>NYWC01000054.1 GCA_002684935.1 Gammaproteobacteria bacterium | reverse complement strand
AGGTTACTCAAGCTCCGCGAGGAAGCGTTCGCCACGAGGCAGGTAGTTATTGTGGCTGTCCAGCGAGAACACCACCGAACTGGAGCGACCAATTATCTCGCCGCGGGGCACGAAGCTGTAAATTCTGCTGTCAGCGCTGTTGTCCCGGTTATCCCCGAGCACGAAATACTGGTCTGCCGGCACCACCGTTGGGCCATAACTGCGGCTGGAGCGATTGACATAGCGGCTGGAGAGTCTTGCTTGATGGGCGCTATCGGGCAACTCTTCCTGAATGATGATGGATTCAGAGTCACGGGACAGAACTTCATAATTGGCCGGCACACCATTTATGACTAGGGTGTTGTTCTGCATGTAGATGGTATCGCCTGGCACACCGACAATACGCTTCACCAGACGCTTGCCTGCACGTTTCGAGTCGATGATGACGATATCTCCGCGGCNTGGGTCTGAGACTTCGGCNAGAGANATTTCCGTGAAGGGGATTTTTACGTCGTAGGCGAGCTTGTTCACCCACACCTTATCACCNTCTAATAAAGTAGGGAGCATGGACGCGCCGGAGATCGAACTCAAATCTGCAATTGCACTCTTGAAAAACACGATACAAGTGAGGAGCAGGAAAAACTGGCGATTCTCGACCCAGAAAGAACGAAAACGGGCGCGAAACCGCGTGGCTAGATTGGCTTGCTTGAACTCTTCCATAAACTTCTTACGACANAACCTNCNTATAAACTTAGCCAGCAAGCCGCTGCTTGTCAATTCGAGCTAGCGCAGCGCGGGAGCGTCGCCCCAAAAATTCTCGATTCATTTTGGGGTATACAGTGGCACAGCAATTCGGTGAATTTGACCGCTCTTGTTGCACATCGCTTGAAAACCTTTGCCCCCTTCAATACCCTGTACGTTTGTACAGTTAATAGCGGATAGATTTCTTGACTCAGGATCAGGCACAGACAGAGGCTCTCAATCAGTTCCATCCGGCTTGCCGGAACTGGTTTAGGGCCAGGTTTGGCGAGCCCACGTCAGCCCAGGCCCAGGCTTGGCCCGCTATCAAAGTCGGGCGCCACACCCTGATTTCGGCTCCTACCGGCAGCGGTAAGACGCTGGCCGCATTCTATGGCGCCATTGATGAACTGCTGCAGAGAGGACTGCGCAACCAGCTGGAGGGCGGCGTCCATGTTCTCTACGTCTCACCCCTCAAAGCGCTGAGTAACGACATACACAAGAATCTGGATATGCCGCTGGATGGCATTGCTGAGCAACTGCACTTGCTGGGGCTGCCACCGGTGGATATCAGAATTGGGGTGCGAACAGGCGACACGCCCGCTAATGAGCGCCAGAAGATGGCGAAAAACCCGCCCCATATCCTGGTAACGACGCCGGAGTCGCTGTATCTGCTGCTCACCAGTGCCAGTGGCCGCAAGATGCTGGCCACGGTGTCCTCGGTCATCGTGGATGAGATCCATGCCATGCTGGGAGACAAGCGCGGGTCACATCTGGCCCTATCGATTGAGCGCCTGCAGCAACTTTGTTTTAGCAGCGGCGGTCAGCATCTGCAGCGCATCGGCCTGTCTGCAACCCAGAAGCCTATCGGCATGGTGGCGCGCTATCTGGTAGGCAATTCTAACTGTAGCGATGATTCAGTGGACTGTGAAATCGTCGATTCTGGATTCCGGCGCGAGTTGGATCTACGCATCGAAGTGCCGAGTTCACCACTGAGTGCCCTGATGAGTAATGAAGTCTGGGAGGAGCTTTATGAGCGGCTCGTGACGCTGATTAATAGTCACGAGACGACGCTGATTTTTGTGAACACTCGCAGACTCTCGGAGCGCCTGGCTTTGGCCCTGAGTGATCGATTGGGTGAAGGCTGCGTGTGCTCGCATCATGGCAGCATGAGTAAAGATCACCGCCACAACGCCGAACAGCGCTTAAAGGCCGGCGATCTAAAGGTGCTGGTAGCGACCGCTTCAATGGAACTCGGCATCGACATCGGTTCGGTAGATCTGGTGGTGCAGTTTTCCTCTCCCAAAAGCATTGCAACATTTTTGCAGCGCGTCGGCCGCAGCGGTCACTCAGTGCACGGTACCCCCAAGGGAATTTTGTTCCCTCTCACGCGCGATGATTTGGTAGAAACCAGCGCGCTGCTGCAAGGCATCAGGGAGGGCGAGCTGGATCGCATTATCATGCCAGAAAAACCTGCAGATATTCTCGCGCAGCAAATTGTTGCCGAGGTGTCATCTCCAGTAATAGCGGGCGACGGCGACCAGGATTTCCTTGGTTGGGATATGGATCAGCTCTTCCAGCTTTTTGCTAACGCCTATCCCTATCGCGGCCTAGCCCGCGAAGAGTTTGACACACTGGTAAAAATGCTCGCCGAAGGATATACGACCCGAAGAGGGAGACGTGGCACCCATCTTCATCTTGATTTGATAAATAACAAGGTGCGAGCGCGCCGTGGCGCAAACCTCACTTCGCTAACCAACGGTGGTGCGATTCCTGATATGTTTGATTATCAGGTCGTGCTGGATCCGGAAGATGTTGTTGTTGGCACCTTGAATGAAGATTTTGCGCTTGAGGCCTTGCCTGGAGATGTCTTTACTCTCGGCACTCACGCCTGGCAACTGCTGCGCGTGGATGGGCTAAAGGTGCGAGTTCGTGATGCCGAAGGTATGCAGCCTACAATTCCATTCTGGTTTGGAGAAGGGCCAGGACGCACACAAGAGTTATCCCAGTCAGTTTCAAAATTACGTAATCAGATTGCCGATCTGCTTATCAACGAGTCGGCAAATGCTGCAGTGCAATGGCTAGAAGATACAATTGCTTTGCCTCGTAGCGCCAGCGTGCAGATGGTCGAATATTTGCAGAGTGGCATGAATGCTCTGGGCGTGATGCCGGCCCGAGACACTGTGGTTATGGAGCGTTTCTTTGACGAAGTTGGCGACATGCATGTAGTTATTCATTCTCCTTACGGCAGCCGTCTTAATCGGGGCTGGGGATTGGCCCTGCGCAAACGCTTTTGCAAGTCGTTCAACTTTGAGCTGCAAGCTGCGGCTAATGAGGACAGTATTGTTATTTCACTCGGCTCGGTGCACAGCTTCCCGTTGGATGAAGTGTATCGATATCTGCAGACTGCAACGGTGCGTGATACTTTGATACAGGCCATGCTGGATGCACCCATGTTTGAGGTGAGATGGCGCTGGAACGCAACCCGCTCCCTCGCTATGCAGCGCAACCGCAATGGCAAACGCGTACCACCGCAGTTTCAACGCATGGATGCGGAAGATCTGGTGGCGCACGTGTTTCCGGATCAAATCGCCTGTCAGGAAAATATCACCGGTAGGCGGGATGTGCCGGATCATCCACTGGTGAATCAGACTATCCATGACTGCTTAACTGAAGCCATGGATATTGATGAATTGGAACAGCTCATTGATGCGATCGAGAACGACAGGCTAACGCTTGTCGCCAAAGATCTGCGGGAGCCTTCGCCATTCGCGCAGGAAATCATCAATGCGCGGCCCTATGCATTCCTTGATGATGCGCCGTTTGAAGAACGTCGGACCAATGCGATACGTAACCGCAGTTGGGCAGACCCGGCTGAGGCCAAGGACTTCAGTCTTCTGGATGCAGGAGCAATTCAGCGGGTGCGGGACGAAGCTTGGCCCTATGTTAGCAACGCAGAAGAACTTCATGATGCCCTGATGACTGCAGCCTACCTCACAGCGGCTGAATTTAAGAAAGGGGATTACATGCGTTGGCAGCAGGATTTGGTCGACAGTGGCCGAATCGTGTTATTGCGCCAACTGAAAAACCCAGTCTGGATTGCAACTGAGTGCCTGCCGCGCTTCATAGCGCTATGGGGAGATCAGCTGGCCGCAATACCTTTACCAGAATTTCTGCAGGCGGAGAGTTGGGAAAAAGAAGAGGCCCTGCGTGAAATCGTGCGTGGGCGCTTGGAGTGCCTTGGGCCGGTGACGGCTGAGCAGCTGGCCGATGAGCTAAAGTCTGATAAATCTGACATAAACTTTGCCCTGACTGCGCTTGAGGTAGAAGGTTTTGCCTTTCAGGGGCAGTTTACGCCAATCAGCGCTGCGGTTATGGTTTCTGCAGAAAGCGCAGCAATTGAATGGTGCGAGCGCAGACTGCTGCAGCGGATTCACCGCTACACCATTGACCAACATCGCAAGGCAATTAAACCGGTTTCCCTGGAGACTTTTACAGAGTATCTATTTGATCATCAGCAGTTACTTCCGATTCAACCAGCGGAAGGGAGCACTGAACCGAGTTTGGATGGCCAGACGCGCTTGCAGAACACGCTTAATCTTCTAGATGGCATTTCAGCGCCTGCGGTCAGCTGGGAGTCAGATATCTATCCGGCACGTATTCCCAACTACGACCCGAACTGGTTGGATGTCTTCTGTATCAGTGGCAAGGTGATGTGGGGTCGCTATGTGCTGCCGCTGATAAATCAACGTCGGCAAAACCAGCCGCTGCAGAGAAAGCGCAATGCTGGGCCGGTCAAGAGCACACCCATTAGTCTGGTTGCCCGATCCAATCTGGATATCTGGCAAGCCCTCGCGAAGGCCCAGCTGGGCGAATGTGAAGTCGCAGCACCCAGTGCAAGCGCTGCCCGTATCGCAGCGGATCTAGAACAACATGGAGCCAGCTTTTTTGACCAGATTCAGAGTCGTACCGGGCTATTAAAAACCCAGCTGGAAGAGGGACTGGCCGAGTTGGTGAGCCTTGGCCGGGTTTGCAGCGATTCGTTCACCGGTCTGCGTGCGCTGCTCACCCCTAATCACAAGAAACCGACAAGCCATAAGCGTCGGGGTCGTAAAGCGATGTTTGGGGTTGAGGATGCGGGTCGCTGGAGTCTGCTGGATACTTTTGAGCAGGAGGCCGGGCAGCAAAAGCCTTCGCGCTGGAATGCGCTGGACGAAGAACAGCTCGAGCGCCTAGCATTGCTCTATCTGCAGCGTTGGGGTGTGGTTTTTCGCGCGCTCATCGATAGGGAGACTCTGTCCCCGCCATGGCGTATCCTGCTGGTGACTCTAAGAAAAATGGAGCTCCGTGGCAATGTCCGTGGGGGGCGATTTGTTGCTGGTGTCGGAGGCGAACAATTCGCTTTTCAGGAAACCGTCAACAGCTTGCGAAAATTCAAGCGCAGTCGGGAAGCGGCCGCTATGGCGCCGTTCTATTGCCTGTCGGCTACAGATCCCGCAAACCTCATTAATCTCACCATGCCCACTCGAAAGTTACCGCGCCTCGCCAGCAATCGCGTGCTGTATAGAGGCGGTGTTCCTATTGCGGTAATGGAGTCTGGGGAAACACATTTTCTCAGGGAAGTCAGTGCCGACCAACAGTGGCAGTTTCAGCAGATGCTTACCAAGCGTGTGTTTCCTCCCAGGCTGAGAAGCTATCTGGGAACTCGCTAGTAGTTATACGCTTTGGAGTTGGCCGAGTATCTCGCACCGAAGGATTGTTTACCCGCGTTCTCAATCGTCTAGTAGCCTCACTTTTTTCTGCGCCTTAGTCTTGTCCGATATATTGCCACTAGTTCGCAAGCTGATTGCAGGCAATACAAAAAAGACAAAAACAGGGCATAAAAAATCCCGCTGCCATGTAACGAGTGTGCACACAAGTTATACGACAGCAGGACCGTCTACATATGGGAGCGAAGGATAACAACACTGTTGATTATCCCCTCCAGTCACTCAATCTAATTAAAACTACGAATCAGATTAGATAACCNGAGGCTCCCTTAATAGATTGACTATTGATGGGATCACCTCCTTTCGATTCCAGGGTAGCAAAGGATGCTAGAAGGTNCTCCCTGTTAGAACCACTAACAAAAGCCTTCTCGCTTTATATAACACTGACTGATATGAGTAAAGCGGATAGTTCAATTTGGATATTGAGCAAGAGATCAGATAAAAAGCGGCGCTGTCCTACTATTCCCTAAACCTGGAATGACTGGCCGTTCAGGCCATAAACCCTAAAGATTGTGGTGCAATTCAACAATTGTCGCGAAGTATGTAAAGGACAATTGTGAATATCTGAAAGACAGGCAATCGGAAATGACTGAGCGTAGACAGCATAGGCGAGTCGAAGCCGCTTTTTGGGCCAGATTGAAGGATCCGCTTCGGGGCACGGTTACCGGCGAGTTTGAGGAGATGTCGGTGAGCGGACTTTCCCTTACTCTTGACGAAGAAAATGATTTTTTTTCGTGATGATGGAGCTGGATGTAAGCATTCATGGCGAAGGTTGGGGTGACTCAATGCCTGCATTACCTGTGCAAGTTGTAAGAGTTCAAAATCGTGAAGTTGCTATCAGAATTCTTGATGCCTGTGATGATTTCTAGATGTCCATGTCAGATGCGAGCTATGGTTCTAACGAAACCGAAATNNTCGGTAGCTCTCACGCGCTCTCACAGTAAAATTTNACTCTNATTGTTGGGAATACAATCTAAGCCACTCTCTTAGCGCNAGGTGAAACATCTAATCGAGGTCCTAACCTGTAATATCCGTGCTTGCACGTAGACTAAAGCCCGATCTCCGCATCCTNGCTTGCTATAGCTAAACTCCGAGCCTATGACCTATGCTGAAACGCTAAAACGAGAGGAAAAAACGAAGCGAGAGGTATAGGACGATAGCTATCAGTGTAAAGTAGCTGATGAAACGGATAGGGGATTCCTTGAATGCCCGCCAAGTGGTTTTGGCTTCACCGTGTTGTTTGCTAGCCTGGTATTCAGATTGCATGCGCTGGCGCCTGTCATCCTGATAAGCATCAAGTAAGTCCCTTGCTTCTGCATATTGATCCTTATCCTTTAGCCATAGTGCCGGCATGGAGATACCCCAGTTACCCGGGAAGGTCTCAAAAAAGCCTATATTGTTTTGTTCTAGCAGCGTCCGCACTTCTTGCGCTTCGTCATCAGGCACGTGACGCATTCGAAACAGTAATTTTGTCATNATNACGAAACCTTGGAAGCGATGTGGAGTTTCTTTTACCANGATNGAGGGCATGCTACCTTTAAGTGCAAATCCTGTAAATTTACTGAGGTCGTGGAATGAGATTCCCTGCAGCACGACANTTGATTCGTCTCTACTCNGTACTGTTTTCACTTAACGCAACGTTTCTACTCAGTGGAGTTTCCGTGGCAGAGACCTCGGTGTGGAGAGTAAGTGACGGCAACAACTCGGTTTATCTCGGAGGTACCGTTCACCTGTTACGCCCCNGCGATTATCCCCTGCCNGAAGAGTATGAGCAGGCCTATCAGGGNTCGTCTGAGCTTTACTTTGAAACGGATATTTCTTCGATGAGTGATCTTAGTGTGCAGGCGCAGATGCTGCAGCAGCTCACTTACAGTGATGGTCGTACCTTAAAGACTGTGCTGAGTGAAGATGCCTATACGACACTTGAGGATTACACCGCAACAATTGGCATGCCTTTGATGATGCTTGAGCAGTTTAAGCCGGGCATGATTATTTCCACGCTGCAGGTTCTCGAATTTCAACGCATCGGATTCACCCCTCAAGGTGTGGATGCATTCTTCAATACCCGGGCTCTGGGAGATGCTAAGGATATTGGTGCGCTTGAGACTATCGAGGAACAGATTGGCTTTCTGGCCGCTATGGGCGAGGGCAACGAAAGCGAATTCATCCTGCTGTCATTGGAGGATCTGGAAAATACTAATGCATCGATGGAAGAGATGATCACAGCTTGGCGTAATGGCGATGAAAGNGCGCTGCAAAAATTATTCGTTGACGACATGCAGCAACGCGCGCCAGGGCTTTTTGATTCACTAATAAGCCAGCGCAATCTCCGATGGATGCCCCAGATCGAAGCAATGTTTGAAGACCCTGACACTGAATTCGTTCTGGTTGGTGCGGCACATTTGATCGGTGGAGAGGGGCTGGTGCAGCTGCTGCAGAGTAAGGGGTACGAAGTCTCGCAGCTTTGATTCTGAGGTAGTTCGGGGAAACCCCAATAGCCTGCCTAGTTTTATGTCAGCTGGCTCTTCACGTGGCGCGGATGGATAGCGCCCANACGNNANANCAGAGGGAANNTTGCCATCTGCTTTCGATACTTTCTAACTTGTCTANTCTCTGTTGAATCGCTCCAATTAAAAGGAACGCTTTCAAATAGTCTATTAAGAACTGGTTTTGTGGCTCAGCACGATCTGTCTGGGTCCACTGGTAGAAGTTTGTCCACTCACTCCGGANGGAATCTGCTGGACCTTGCCCCCAGACTTCAAAAATTCAGCGATATGCTCTTCCAGATCAACTCGAGTGCTTAAGGCCGCCTCTTTTTTCGATTTATTGCTCATAGCTACGCTGTCTCGTTCGTTACGCGAAAATANCCNATAATTATACACAAAACGGAAACATTCGGCTATTTAACATCAGATCTAGGCTCCGGGGGCCGCCGCTTAAGCTATTCCGGTGTCGATTTGCCGCGTTCGCGCAGACAGCCAAGATCAGTGGTTGCTCGAGCCAACGCGTTTACGCGGAAAATAGTAGTAGGATGATAGTCTAAAGCCGGGGTGACAGGACCGTCGCCAGCGGGTTTCTCAAGATTTAAGCGTCGCAATACTTTTAGCATGCCAATTTCTCGGTACATATCCATTCGCTTTTCGGGCCATAAATAGCTAATAGTCCATTCTTCTTCTCCATGGTTGCAATCAAATTGAATTCGGCTGCCTCTGCCGCAGGGCAGAGGATCGAGGCGGAAAACAGAAATGAGATCTGGCGGCCATGCACACCAGCTCTCAATGCCAGCGAGCGCCAGCCACACTGCTTCTGCNCTTCGGTANGGGTCCGCTGTCTGAACGTCACGTGTGAGCACNNGACTGNGGGTTGCAAATAGCGACTGTTGTCGTGTGGTTTCTATCGCTTAGATGCTAACAAAAAGANGTGGTATCAGGGCCATGAAAAAGCCACAATTGNCGGATNTATGTAGTNTGAATTCGTTTGGGTGNAAATTAATATGGAGCCAGCCCTGATTGTAGGCATCATATTTGGATTCGTGAGCTTTAGTGCCTATCTGCGGTTCCGNACCAAGCAGCTTGAGTATGGCGTTGACACCATGGGCTCATAGCTGCACAAAGAGAGCGAACAGCTGNGACAACAAACCAAGAGCCGTGCACAACGCGTTAGGGTACTTGNGNCCATAGTGACCACAAAAGAATTTACCTTAGGTCAAGAGATTGATGCCCTGGTTGAATCTGATCAGGCAAATAATTCGCTAAAAAGATAATGAAAATGAGAGAAGCCTATAATGAATCCTGAAGACACTAGCAGAAGAAAANTACTAAAAGGTGGCATGCTGGCGGCGAGTGCCGCAGCCGCTCCTTCGTTTATCCTTCCCGCGTTGGCCCAGGGGGAAAGGCTGGTTCCATTCACTGATGTGCCCGAAAGCTTCCAGATCCCACCGCAACAGCCTAATTCTACCTACTGGCAGGATACGCGCGAGATTTCTGAATTTGTCACNGACAATGAGGAGTTTTATCTCGTNCAGCACTATGGCCAGCCGGAAGTTGATAATGATGCATGGCGACTTCGCGTCACCGGTATGGTCGACNACGANTTAGAGTTCAGCCTTAGTGATTTGATGAACGGTAATACGGTTGAGCAGCAAGTAGGTTTCGAATGCGGCGGCAACAGCCAGCGCTTGTTCCATGGTTTAATTGGTAATGCCAACTGGCGCGGTGTCTCGCTGCGGAACATTCTGCAGCGCGCGGGTATACAAGATGGCGCGAAAGAAGTTGTGTTTTTTGGCGCTGATGTGGCCACTGAAGAGATCAGGGGCAGGGAAGTGGATAAGGCTTTTGCGCGCAGTCTCTCAATTCCGGATGCCATGCGTGAGGAGAACATGCTGGCCTTCGAGATGAACGGTGAGCCTTTGCCACATTACCATGGTAAGCCACTCCGGCTGATCGTGCCAGGTTGGTATGGTGTTGCCAATGTAAAATGGCTGACACAGATACATGTTCAGAACACACGCTANATGGGCCGCTTCATGGGCCGGGACTATGTCACACTGAAGAAAGAGAACNTGGGTGGACTTGAGCGCTGGGTCGAAAACTCGGTGACGACAATGAACCTCAAATCTTCCATTGTTCGGGTCACTGAAATGGGCGGACGTTNCAGCATTCAGGGCTTTGTNCTGAATGACGGTACCCCNCTACGCAGCGTTGAAATCAAGATAGATAATGGCCCCTGGCAGACCGCCGAAATGAACCCAAACAACACGCAGTATTCCTGGAAGTTGTTCTCTCTGGATTGGACTAATCCAANGCCAGGAGATCATACCCTGGTGTCACGTGTGACTGACATAAATGNCAACGTGCAGGCAACACCGGCAGAACTACCGGAGAAAGTCAGCTACTGGGAAGACTTTGGCCAGTTCACTCGCACTATTACGATCTAGAATAGCGCTGAACCAAGCTCAAGGTTTCCCAGGTGAGTCTGTCGTGCGCCGCATAGAGTGCGCTCGTGACGGATCATAATTCTGAAACTGTCGCTGTCGACGCTTTCTTGCTTACCCGACAGTGGCAGGAGTCCCCCTCCGGTAATAGATTAATCTTCTGGTTCACGTCGACGCGTGGGCCATTGCGGCTCGTGCTTGAGCAACAAGAATCTGTAGCCTTCTTCCCCACGGCCCAGGAATCCAGGCTACGGAATTTACTGGCTGACNTGTCGAATTGGCGAGTCGGTAAGACCAAACTCGCCGACTTTGNTGGAAACCCCGTGTCGGCGATTTACTTCAAAAGCCAGCGCCAGCTGTTCGCGGCGCGGAACCGACTCTCCAACAAGCAGTTTCATTTGCTTGAAGCAGACATTAAACCGACCGACCGTTTTCTTATGGAACGGTTTCTGAATGGGGCCGCGATGGTGCAAGGCAGAGCCAAAGGCGCCACCGGCTACCTTGATATTGAGCAGGCCAGGCTGACACCAGTTCAAGCGCGACCCAATCTCAAGGCAGTGTCTCTGGATATAGNAACGGACATGGCCGCCAGCCAGCTTTACTCAATTGCGCTTTATAGTGATGAGCACGGTATCGTGTTGATGCGAGGTAGAGGCCAGGATGAGCTGATCGTCGAGTCTGACACCGACAGTCTGAGCCTGCAGTTTTTCGAGTCGCAGAAGCGCTTGTTAGAGGCCCTGGTGAAGACATTGGCGGCAATCGACCCAGATGTCGTGATGGGCTGGAACGTGGTGAACTTTGACCTGCGCTGCCTGCAGGAATTTGCGGACGCCCATAAAGTGGCACTGAATCTCGGACGCAATANTGAACCTGTANACTGGCGTCAGTCTCGCGATGGCAATGACAGATACTACGCGCTGGTACCTGGGCGTGTCGTGTTGGATGGCATTGACCTGATGCGCACGGCAGCTTACCAGTTTGAAAATTTCTCTTTGGAATATGTTTCCAGACAGCTACTCGATCGCGGTAAATTGATTGACGATGTGGATCAACGCGGCGCGGAAATCAGCGAGCTCTTCCATACCGATAAAGCCGCACTGGCACGCTACAATCTGACAGACTGTCGCCTGGTCTGGGATGTCTTTGCGCTTGAGAAACTAATGGATTTCGCGGTTGAGCGTAGCCTTCTAACTGGCCTGGAGCTGGATCGCTCTGGTGGCTCAGTTGCCGCAATTGATTTTCTCTATCTGCCCCATTTGCACAGGCATGGATTTGTCGCCCCCGCGCTAGAGCAACTGGAGTCTGCCAACATCAGTCCTGGTGGTTATGTCCTTGAGTCTGAACCTGGCATTCATCGCAATGTNATCGTGCTGGATTTCAAGAGNTTGTATCCCAGCATCATCAGAACCTTTCACGTTGACCCACTGGCACTGGTCGAGGGTCTCAAGGAAAACGACGCCATACCAGGCTTTGAGGGAGGGCAATTTTCTCGCACGCGCACTATTCTGCCGGGGTTGATCGAAAAACTATGGGCTGCCCGGGACANGGCTAAAGCGCATGACCAAAGGGTTTTATCTCAGGCGATTAAAATCATAATGAACTCTTTCTATGGTGTACTCGGAACCCTTGGCTGCCGATTCTTTGATACGCGGCTGGTTAGCTCAATTACGCGACGCGGTCATGACATTATCCTGCAAAGCAAGCAGTTCATNGAAGCCGCNGGCTTCCGGGTCATCTATGGCGATACCGATTCGGTATTCGTGCTTATTGGTAGTGTTGGCACTGCTGATGAAATCAACAAAGTGAACGANTTAGGTACTCAGCTTGCTCAGAATCTCAATACCTGGTGGCGTGCGAAGCTGCAGCGTGAGTATCAAATTGAAAGCTTCCTCGAGATGGAATTTGAAACGCACTTTTTGCGCTTTTTTATGCCCACCGTCCGCGGCTCAGATGCGGGAAGNAAAAAGCGCTATGCCGGACTGACNGCTGACGGTGAGATCATGTTCAAGGGNCTGGAAACGGTACGTAGTGATTGGTCACCTCTTGCCAGGGAGTTTCAGCAGGTGCTATATCGAAAAGTATTTTTGAATGAGCCCTTTGTCGAATACATCAAACAAATCGTNGCCGATATTCAGAACGGGGTTTTCGGGCCCGAACTGGTGCTACGTAAACGACTGCGGCGAAAACTGTCGGACTATGTCAAGAACGTCCCACCCCACGTACAGGCGGCACGTAAGGGTGAAGAAATGCGCAAAAAACTGCAGCTGCCGGCACTCTATGAGCATGGTAGTTGGGTAGAATATGTGATGACNACAGCCGGGCCGGAGCCAAGNCTGTATCAACAGTCGCCAGTGGACTACGATTTTTATGTCGATAAACAATTGGCACCAATAGCCGACTCCATACTTGTCTTTCAGCAAAGCTCTTTGGATAAAATACTGGGCCGCCAGATAGGGCTATTCTGAGAACGGAACCGAGAAAAATAACTGAGAAGAGCAACCGAGAGAGATGCTATGAAATCATACCTGGTACTCACAGTGATCGCGGATGATAAGCCGGGTCTTGTAGAATCCTTGTCGGAAGTGATTNCCGAGCACAAGGGCAACTGGCTGGAAAGCAGTATGTCGCAACTTTCTGGTAAATTCGCCGGGATTCTGAGCGTTAGTGTCTCTCAGCAGGATGTCGATGCACTGGTGGCGGCACTTAATCGTCTGTCGCCAGAGCTAAAGCTGGTGATTGAGCAGGTCGAAATTGAGGGATCCGGGGAGCAACCCAGGACAGTTCAGCTGAGCCTGGTCGGTAACGACAGGTCAGGGATTGTCCGTGAAATTTCCCATGCGCTGGCGGTGCTTTCGGTTAATGTTGAGCAGCTTTCCACCCGCTGTGAGCCTGCACCCATGTCCAGTGACATATTGTTCCGCACCAGCGCGCGCTTGAAAGTGCCGCAAGATGTATCACTCGAAGAACTGCAGCGGAGTCTGGAACGCTTAGCCGATGATCTTATGGTCGAGATCAAGTAAGCCTCACTAAACAGGACTGATCAGTCTAGATTGCACCTGCTCAACGTAATCGATCATATTGGTGAGCTGATTAATACACTCTACCACGNTAAATTCAGCCTCCGCGGCAGATGTCGGAATGGGTGAGNCATCCTGTGTACTGAATAGCAATACCAGACATTCTTTGCTGGCATCAAAATTCTGGAAAAAGTACTCAGCATAGTCTCCAGATAAATTCGAAAGAATTTGATCAAGAGTCATCGATTCGGTGCTGGTTTCGAGCAATAACTGTTCTAGTCCAAACAATTGGGCAGAGGCCACGTTCTGTGAAGAATGACTGAAGATCGACGGAAAACTATCGATAAAATCACCGTTGAGCATTGGATAAAGAGAGCGCGCTAATACTTCTTCGATGAGCACAGAAGTCAAGGCAGTCAGCAGATGCCCAAATAAGTCGGTGCTGTCCGGGTTTTCTAACCGAACGCGAAAGTCATTAGACTGAGCGGCCCAAAGCGACATAAAACTTTCGAAATCCTGATTNAGGATCTCCGTGCTCAATGCCAGCATAACGCGCCTTCTGTTATTGGAAAGCTCATCAAGAGTCAGTCCTCTTGCTTCTGCATCAGCAGGGAGAACAGTAGTTGCTTGAAAATCACTGAAAGGTCTGGGGCTGANACGATCGCGGTTTTCTCCCCANATNAGGAATTCCAGAGCATGAAATCCAACNGCGGCTTCATTAANATCGAAAAGNCCGTGCTGCGATCTAATGTCATCTGCCGTCAGGGGCACCGTCATATCATTAACAATCCCGCTTTCAGGATAGGAGCTCAGATAGTCTATATAGCCAGGTAAGATGGGCCAGTGGTTGATCTGGTATTGTAGGNTGAGCAGATTGAGTCTGGTGGCTTCATTTACAACTGTCTGGGCAAAGTGACGATGCACTGTTGTTAGTTCATAAGCGCTATGCGCTCGCAGCCACGCCGCCCTAACTGCGCTAATTGCGGCGGCGTTTGGGTTCTCAAGAAAGCGTATAATCTCAGTTTGCATAGATTCGAGTTCGCTCTGCACCGCGCTAAAATCAGAGTCAATGCGCGCCAAGTATTGCGCGATAAGGGAGGTGACAGCTGCACTTGTGGCAGAATCCAACGCCATAGGTGGATTAACCTGGTCACTCGAGATAGTTTCAGTGATTGCAGTGGACGAAGTATTGGGCTGCTCACTGCAAGCGTGCATGATGGCAGCACACACAAANAGCGCCACAAATTNGCGGATGCAGGGCGCCACTAGCGCAAACTTATAATTTGCCANTTTTTTGACATGGCTACTTGCTCCAGTGAGCTGTCTGGATCAACAGCAACGGGTTCCGCAACCACTTCCATTAACGCCAGATCGTTTATGGAATCAGTGTAAAAGATTGCTGACTCCATGCGAAGATTTTCAAGACCTGCTCTGTACTCGTCCAACCAGTCACCAATTTTTTTCACCTTGCCATCCTGGTAGCAGGGTACACCGCTGATTTTTCCGGTGATGCGATCATTCACGATTTCAAGTTCAGTTGCTAACAGAGTCTCTATGCCAAGGGACCTGGCAATGGGTGCTGTGATAAAACTATTAGTGGCTGTGACAATTACACATACATCACCGCGCGATTGATGCTGTTCAACCAACACACGACCCTTCTCCAAAATCATCTGTTCAATGACTTCGCTCATGAAGGCGGCGTGCAGGGCAGCGCGCTGTGTGCCGCTATACCCAAAGATTGGGCTGACCGTGAAGCGCACGTAGGCTTCAATATCAAGCTCACCACCCAGGTACTGCTGATAGAAGCGATTATTAGTGGCGCGATGACTAATCTCGTCCACCAGGCCTTGGCTGATAAGGAATTCCCCCCAGGCATGGTCGCTGTCACCATTCAACAGGGTGTTATCGAGATCAAATAGTGCAAGCCGGGCAGTCATCTCGTCGATTTTAAGAACCAAGTAGAAAGAAAAGCCTATCATACCCTCCGGGGTTCGGCTTCAGCAGGGGATAATGGTGTGGGACGGCTCCTACTTTAAATCGTCAAATGGCATATAAGCCGCTGATTATTATGTATTTAATTGTCATTTGCTGCAATACCGCCATTGATCGAATTTGCCCTGTTGTGAAACAATGACCGCAGAAGTCTGTCTAAGGAACGATAGGGATGATTGATTCAGAGGGCTTTCGCCCGAATGTGGGAATAGTGATTTGCAATCGCCTTGGCCAATTGCTGTGGGCCAAGCGCATTGGGCAAAGCGCTTGGCAGTTCCCTCAGGGCGGCATCAATGCTGACGAATCACTGGAACAGGCACTCTATCGCGAGCTGGATGAAGAAGTCGGCCTGGCCGCCGGCGATGTCAAAATCCTGCATCAAACCAACGATTGGTTGCGGTACAAGTTGCCGAAAAACTTCATTCGCCGTCACACGGATCCAATGTGTATAGGACAGAAACAGAAGTGGTTTCTGCTTGGGCTTGAGGCAGATGACGGTCGCGTTGAACTGAATAATTCGAGTGAGCCAGAGTTCGACGACTGGCGCTGGGTGAGTTACTGGTATCCGGTCAATCAAGTCATAGAGTTTAAACGTGAAGTCTACCGCCGGGCACTGAAAGAATTGCTAAACCCGCGTAACGACTACGTAGAAATATAAAAGCAACAGAAGCAGCGAGATTAATACCGGTCTCAGGCCGGACCGTTCAACTCTGAAATAGGACTCTCTGTATTTACGCGCAATTATTAGCGCTGAAATTAAATTCAGGAATTTTTCTGGTTGAACGGATCATGGAATCTATCAGGGTATGCTCGAACAACTACGCGGAATAGTGCAGGCAGTGAATTCTGCGCAAGACTTACAGTCTGCGCTGGATATCATTGTGCGTCGCGTAAGGGAATCACTCACTACCGAAGTATGCTCAATTTTCCTTTATGATACCGATCTCGATGCCCATGTCCTGATGGCGTCTGAGGGACTGAATAAGGAAGCTATTGGGCACGTAAGTCTTGCTGCTGGAGAGGGGCTGGTTGGTCTGGTCGCCAAGCATGCCGAACCGATTAACTTACGGGATGCCTCAACACACCCGAGCTTTCATTATATTCAGGAAACTGGCGAGGAAAGCTTTCACTCCTTTCTCGGTGTTCCGATCATCCATCATCGCAATGTGCTTGGTGTGGTTGTTGTACAGCATGCACAGCTTCGTGGCTTCGATGAAGGCGAAGAGGCATTTCTGATCACCCTGTCAGCACAATTGGCCGGTGTAATCGCCTCGGCAGAAGCGACTGGCGCAATAGAAGGTATCAGCCCCTCTGGGCACAAAATCTCAGATACAGTATTCGGTGGTGTATCCGGCGCCTCGGGCGTAGCCATTGGCAAGATCGTTGTAGTGTTCCCTAAGACCAATCTGTACCAGGTCCCAGTGCGCCGCGCCCGCGATATTGAACAGGAGATTGGTTATTTTAACAGTTCCCTGAATAAGGTACGAGACGACATGCGCAATATGCATGAGCGTTTAGCTGGTCGGGTTGCAGAGGAAGAGAGGCAGCTCTTTGATGTCTACCTTCACATGCTTGATGACGATGCTCTGGGTAATGAAGTGGTTGAAAGAATCAGGAGTGGTCATTGGGCACAGGGTGCGCTGGCTGAGGTTGCTCGAGAGCACGTGCGCACTTTCGAGATGATGTCTGATGAGTATTTGAGCGAGCGAGCGGTCGACATTAAGGACTTATGCAGCCGCGTCTTGTTCTACCTGCAGCAGGGAGAGCAGGTAGAAACCGAATACTACGAAGATAGCATCCTCGTTGGTGAGGAAGTCACACCGGCAATGTTGGCCGAAGTACCCAAAAGCAAGCTTAAAGGTATTGTATCGGTAAAGGGGTCAGGAAACTCACATGTAGCAATCCTGGCTCGTACTATGGGTATTCCAACGGTTATGGGGGTTGTTGATTTACCCATCAATCAGTTAGATGGCAGAGAAGTCATTCTCGATGGCTATAAAGGCGAGATCATCGGCAACCCTTCGGATACAGTCCGTACTCGCTATGAGAATACGATCAAGGAACAGGCAGAGCTTATTGCCGGCCTTGAAGAGCTTAAGGACTTGCCTTGCATAACTGCCGACGACCATCGCGTCCACCTCTGGGTTAATACTGGCTTGATCGCGGATGTCGCTCATTCCCTTGATCAGGGCGCTGAGGGTGTAGGTCTGTTTCGAACCGAAGTGCCGTTTCTTCTAAGTGAGCGCTTTCCCAGTGAGCAAGAACAGACCGACATCTATCGTGAACAGCTANCAGCATTTTCGCCGATGCCGGTGACCATGCGCACGCTGGACATTGGTGGCGACAAGGCGCTTTCTTATTTNCCCATTGAAGAAGAGAACCCCTTCCTTGGATGGCGAGGGATCAGGGTCACACTCGATCATCCCGAAATTTTTACCGCCCAGATTCGCGCCATGATGCGTGCCAGCATCGGCTTGGAAAACCTGCAGATCATGTTGCCAATGATTAGCAACGTCAACGAACTGAATTCCTCGATGCAGTTAATTAAAAAAGCTCATCGTGAACTTATTCAGGAAGGCCTAGGTGTGAAATTTCCGCCAGTAGGAGTGATGATAGAGGTGCCGGCTGCGGTGTATCAGACCAGGGCCCTGGCCTCGATGGTTGATTTCGTCTCGGTGGGAAGCAACGATCTGACCCAGTATCTACTGGCGGTGGACAGGAACAATCCGCGCGTCGCCAATCTTTACAGCGCGTTTCATCCAGCAGTTTTACATGCGCTTTTCCATGTTGTCAGCGAGGCCCAAAAAGTGGGCAAGCAGGTCAGTATCTGTGGTGAGATGGCAGGTGATCCGGGCGCGGCAGTGCTACTGTTGGCCATGGGTTTCGACGTACTGTCGATGAACGCCGCTACGCTACTTAAGGTAAAGTATGTTATTCGCAGCGTAAGCCTGGATGCCGCGCAGGATCTGCTCGATCGAGTTATGCAGATGGATGATGCCCAGATGATCCGGAGTGCAATCGACCTGACTTTATACAACGCTGGCGTAGACCGACTGTTGCGCTCATCCCGCACCAACTAGCTGGTCTAGCCGTGCGCAATCGGCTTGTCGGTAAACGGGAGGTTTTTCAGCTCTTTATCCATGACAGGGTCGCGACGCCGTCCCCATTCTAGCACCATGGCTGCGTGTTCTTTTCCTCGTCCCGGTCGTGCGCAAGAATTCGTTTCAACTCTTCATGTTTGTGTGCATCTACACGCTGGTTGTACCAGTCAACCGCTTCCAGCTCTTCCATCAAGGGCGTGATGGTGCAGTGCATGTAGCGAGTTTCATCGGAAAGCTCTGCGATGGGTTCATGGTAGCTTTCATTAACTATTTTGTGCTCCTAGATTGATTCGCACTCGCCACTTCGATTTAGAATCAGGCTGATTCGTTTTGATTGGTTCAGGAATGCTCAGCGCTTAGCGGCGATAGCTTGATAGCAATGCCCTGAATGCTTGTCGAAATGCNGGACGGGCGNGATCCTCANGCGTGTACTCCCCTGGCACGNCCTGATTTGTGCGGCTTATGGATCCAGCCCGCTCGTTGCAGTTTCCCTGATTTCAATGTNGATTGCCGCGACATAGTTGAGCTCAACATTCATTGCCTCAACACGCATAAAGGGATCTATAGACTCCTGCTTGCTGAAGAGGTTGATATGATTGTAGCGTAGTAATATCTGCAGGGCGTTGATGCGATCATTGTGAGAGAGCCCTTTCTCCGTAAAAGCGGCATCAAANTCAGCAGTCACATACCCTTGAAGAAAGACCGGCATATTCGCAGTCCGCACNCTGNACTCCTGATATTCACNGTAATTACTTGGACAGCAGACAGTCAGATTAGAGCCAATCTATCTGCTGTACTGCGCGCAGGAAGCGAACAGTGCGCTGCAAATTATGGCANAGGCGAAGCGGATTGCTTTCACAATTATTCCTGAACATCATAAGATATCCGGCAATCAAAATATCATAACANNAGCGTGGGACAAGGAATTGATTTATGACAAAAGTGGAATGCCCNGACNAAACAGCAAGCATGGGCACCTGNTACTAAGTGCTATAGAAAGGCCNGGCCTGCGCAANCTCATAGAAATGTTCTGACGNAGGCTGCCCCGCTTCGTCANAGTTCCGCTCACTGAACTGGATAAGGCCTTCGNNATGCATCAGCAACGCCGTGGAGCA
This sequence comes from Gammaproteobacteria bacterium, assembly GCA_002684935.1. Taxonomy (GTDB): domain Bacteria; phylum Pseudomonadota; class Gammaproteobacteria; order Pseudomonadales; family Pseudohongiellaceae; genus UBA9145. The sequence goes on along the minus strand of NYWC01000054.1, from coordinate 12,918 downwards.
GCGCGTNCCGTACTCCCGGCGCTCGTTAGAAATAAAGGTTGCGGAAAGCTCGCGNTCCAGTTGCAGCGGGATGCCGGTGGCGGGCAGATCTGAGTCTTGGGCCNGCTGGCGGTCTCTCATCATGTCGATAAGCGAGCCTGTGGANAAAGGCGAATCGGCCTGGATNAGTTGCTGCAGACATTTTNTGCCTCGCTCGACCTTTGGCCAGGGGCTGTTCAGAAGACCGTTGGAAAGACCGTAGACTCCTGGCCTCAGCTCTTCAATCAGGTTTTCGAAATTATTGACGTAGCAAAGGGCCTCNCCATCACTCACCAGCAGGTTAAAACCTGCGAACTCATCAAAGTGTTCGCGCAGTCCCTCGCAGTACTGTTGGGCTGATTCTTTGTTGCTTAGGAAATTCAGGGTTAGCTCGCCACGGGAGCGGTTTTTTCGCTCTGGCTGGAAAGGGTCGCGAATGTTCGTCACAGCGGCAAAACGGCCAGCGCGGTTAATGCCCAACCAGGTACCGCCATCCACCAGGTCTCTGCCAGCGAGAATTTTCGGATGGTCTGGCTGCCAAAACTGCGCATGGGCAGTCGCGCGCCCAAAAAATTCATCCCGATTGGCCGCCAAGACAAGCGGATAGGCTGGAACAGCCCTGTGGGCAAAAATAATTAGACACATGTGTTGGGAGCCATCCTTGAATCGNGAAATGTTATCCTCAAAAGCCCGTTGATTGAAACAATCTTGGTATACTTGCGTTATTGCTTGTCTATTCTCAGGTTGCCTGTACTTCAGATGCTTACCTATCCCCAATTCGATCCTGTCGCCATTTCCCTGGGTCCTCTCAGTATTCACTGGTATGGCATCATGTATATCGTCGCTTTTGGCGGGGCGTGGTTCCTTGCCAGTTACCGTGCGCGTCACTCAGCAGACCAGTGGACGGCGGAACAAATTTCAGACCTGGTTTTTTATGGGGCCCTGGGNGCNGTGATCGGGGGCCGTGTNGGTTCGGTCCTGTTTTACAACTTCGGGCGCTTCATTGAAGACCCGCTCTGGTTGTTCCGNGTTTGGGAAGGAGGCATGTCATTCCACGGGGGGTTCCTGGGCGTGCTCTTCGCCCTGTTCCTGTACACCCGTCACATCAAAAAGGATTACTGGACCACCATCGATTTTATCGCCCCGTTCGTGCCATTTGGCTTGGGAGCGGGCCGCATCGGGAATTTTATCGGCGGCGAGTTATGGGGAAAGCCCACTGATGTTGCCTGGGGCATGGTATTTCCTCATGTCGATCAGCTGGCNAGACACCCTTCACAGCTTTATGAGTTTGCCCTGGAAGGCACCGCGCTGTTTCTGATCGTCTGGCTCTTTTCTGCCAAGCCCCGGCCTAAATTCGCCGTAGCCGGCGTGTTTGCGCTGGGCTATGGTTGCTTCAGATTCTTTATAGAGTTCTTTCGTGAGCCTGATTCCCATCTCGGCTACCTCGCTTTCGACTGGCTGACCATGGGGCAGATATTATCCTTACCGCTTATCGCCGGGGGGCTGCTGTTTCTGTTTTTGGCCTATGGCCGCCCCAACAAGCTGGCAACAAACTAGCCTTAAGGAGCTCCTGACCATGCGCCAGTATCTGGAACTTTGCCAACGCATCATCGATGAAGGTGTGTGGATTGAAAATCAACGCACGGGTAAGAAGTGCCTAACAGTGATCAATGCGGACTTGAATTACGACGTCGCAGCTAACAAGTTTCCCATTATCACCACTCGAAAGAGTTACTGGAAAGCGGCTATCGCGGAGTTGCTTGGGTACATTCGCGGCTATGACAATGCGGCTGATTTTCGTAAACTGGGCACGAAATCCTGGGATGCCAATGCCAACCTGAACGAAGCCTGGCTCAATAATCCAGTCCGCAAAGGNGAGGATGACATGGGCCGGGTTTATGGCGTGCAGGGCAGGAACTGGCGCAAGCCNGATGGCGAGACGGTTGATCAGCTNCGCAAGATTGTGGATAACCTAAAAAAGGGGTTGGATGACAGGGGTGAAATACTTACTTTCTATAATCCCGGTGAATTTGATGTGGGCTGTTTAAGGCCTTGCATGCACACTCACAATTTTTCGGTGCTGGTAGATACNCTCTACCTGACCAGCTACCAGCGTTCTTGCGATGTACCGCTAGGGCTTAATTTCAATCAAATTCAGGTGTTTACTTTGTTGGCCCTGATGGCCCAGATTACCGGCAAGACTCCCGGCATGGCTTACCACAAGATTGTTAATGCCCANATTTACGAGGACCAGCTGGAGCTGATGCGCTCGGTTCAATTGAAACGCGATCCATTTGATCCGCCCGAACTGAGAATTAATCCCGACATTAAGACACTCGAGGACATTGAAACCTGGGTGACGCTAGATGACTTTGAAGTAGTCGGCTATCAACACCATGACCCAATCGCCTATCCGTTTTCAGTTTAGNAATCGGGTAGCCCATCTAACATACAGAATTAAGTCCTCAGNATGAAACTTTCCCTNATCTGCGCAATGGCTAGTAATGGCATTATTGGGCGCAATAACGGTCTGCCATGGCAATTGCCGGAAGACCTGAAATACTTCAAGACCACAACCATGGGCTATTCCATAATCATGGGCAGNAAAACCTGGGAGTCTATTGGNCAACCTTTGCCCGGACGCACCAGCATAGTCGTTACCAGGGATGCTGATTATGTGGCTGAAGGTGCAAAGGTCGTGCATTCCATTCGAGACGCCCTGCGGCTGGCGGAATCAATTGCAATAATTGATGGAACTGAAGANGCNTTTGTAATCGGGGGCGCTGCGCTGTACGCCACGGCCATGCCAATCGCTGATCGCTTNCACCTCACGCGCGTCCATGCAGAGGTGGNAGGCGATACAGTGNTTTCGGGTTTCGATGAGTCCGAATGGAGAGAAGTTTCGCGGNATGATTTCCAGCGTAACGAAGCNANTCCCTTCGACTACAGTATCTGTATTCTGGAAAAGCACACCTAGCTGCCGAGTTTTTTTGTAAACACTTTTGATNTGCGNTGGTAGTTGTACAGTTCCTGTCGCGCCNGNGGNAGTTCGTCGACNGAAATTTCAGNGAAACCCCGCTCCATGAAAAAGTGGGAAGCCACTGTAGTCAGGGCATAAACTGNTGCTACTNTCATTTGGCNCGCCTGCTTCTCAAGCGCGAGCAACAGGCGCTCACCCAAGGTNCTNTTTTGATAGTCAGNATGAATNGCGATACAGGCGATTTCGGCCGCGTCGCCACTCAGTGGATACAAGGCTGCACAACCGATGATGGTTTCTTCCAGTTCNATTACGATNAAGTTTTCGATTTCTGTTTCCAATAGCTCCCGCGAACGAGCCAGCAGGGTGCCCGCTTGTTCCAGTGGTTGTATCAGGTTGAGGATGCCACCGACATCTTCAATCGTTGCTGACCTTAATTCATCAAGGCTGTCTCTGCTCAGGAGACTGCCGTGGCCGTTACGAGTGAACAATTCCTGTAGCAGGGCACCGTTCTCCTTATAGCTGATGAAGTGACAGCGATGAATACCTTGCTCATAGGCTCGCAACGCGGCCGTGAGTGTGTTGGCCTGAGCCACAGACTCTTCATCTAAAGATTGTGAAAGACTGACAAGGTGTTTACGCGCACTGCTGGCGCTGAGCGCTGGGATCAATTGTTGCGTGTCGTCAACAATGCCTGGCGTTGGCACAAATTGAATGAGCTTCTCGGCGTTGAGCGCAATTGCTAATTCCGTTGCGACTTCCTCTGCGGCAAGATTGAAGATCTCCCCCGTGACTGAGTATCCAAGGTTTGATACCAGCACGATTTGCTGGCCCGCTAGCAAGTGCTTTACCGCCTTGTTATCAATTTTTCTCACCTTGCCGCTGTACTGAAAATCGACTCCATCGATTACCCCAATGGGCTGGGCCGTGACGAAGTTGCCTTGACTGACATTGATGTTAGCGTAATGCATGGGTGAGTTGCGTAGCCCCATTGAAAAATGGGCCTGTAGATCAAGGCCAAGACATCCTACTGTGCGTTTTATAGTCTGTATGTGGCTGGCTTCGGTCACTCGGAGTGGACCCTGATAACTGCTTTCAATGCCCTCGGCCTCGAGTGCTGCGCTAATCTGTGGCCGCGCGCCATGAACCAGGACCAGTTTTACGTCCAGGCTATGTAACAAGGCAAGGTCGTGCACGATATTGGCAAAATTAGTACAGGCCAGGGCATCGCCGCTCAAGTAAACAACAAAGACTTTGCCCCGGTGGGCATTGATATAGGCAGCAGACGCTCTAAACCATTTGATGAGTTCTTGATCATCTAACATGGGGTTCAGCTCGGTTCGCAGTATTTCACGATGAGTTTTTGCATGACAGCAATTGCCGGCTCCAGCATGTCCATAGATACATATTCATCGGGTTGGTGTGCCTGATCAATATTTCCTGGACCCATAATAATAGTATCCATGCCGAGTTGCTGAAGAAACGGTCCTTCGGTGCCGAAGCCGACGCTAATGCCCGTATGTCCAGTGAGGCTCTCTACGGTTTCCAGCAGTTCGCTGTTTTCCTCAGCGAAGAAAGCCGGTACGCCGTTAAACAGCACGGCATGTTCGAATTCGATACCAAGTGGATCGACAATAGTGTGTACCCGCTCGCGAATATCAGCGCGGACTTCTTCCAGATGCATGCCCGGCATGAGACGCATATCGAACTGCAGATTGCAGTGCCCGCAAATTCGGTTGGGATTATCACCGCCATGAATACTGCCCAGATTCAGAGTCGGATAGGGGATGTCAAACAGACTGCTCTGATATCGAGACTTGAGCTCCTCCCGATAGCGCATGAGATCAGAAATCACGTAGTGCATTGCCTCCATAGCATTATTGCCCAGGCTTGGGTCGGATGAGTGGCCGCTCTGACCAAGCAGCCGAATTTCATCCATCATCATACCTTTGTGTGCCATGACCGGTTTCAGTCCAGTGGGTTCGCCAATTACCGCGGCCCTAGCTCGTGGTCGTCCCAACTCGGCAATGGTACGAGCGCCCTCCATGGAAGTTTCTTCATCTGCAGTCGCCAGGATAATCAACGGCTGCTTGAATACCTTGGCATCCAGCGCTTCGATGGCGCTCATCACAACGGGAAAGAAGCCCTTCATGTCGGTAACACCGAGGCCGTATAGACGGTTGTCTTTCTCGGTCAGGCAGAAAGGATCTACTGACCAAAGTTCTTTATCGAAAGGTACAGTATCAGTATGCCCAGCTAAAACCAGGCCACCTGGGCCGGTACCTTTGCTTGCAATGAGATTAACCTTGCCAGACTGCTTGCACGGTACAATTTCACAGCTGAATCCCAGATTAGCGAACTGCTCTGCCAGATAGTCGATAACGTACTGATTGCTCATATCCAGCTCAGGTGCTGTGGAACTCACGCTGGGTAATCTAACTACATCATTAAGTCGATGCAGCAGTCGGGAACTGAGGCTTAACATGGGTAATTTGGCTCGACTGAAATCAGGATGGCGCGGACAACTTCGCTATCATGTCAGTTTTCGCTGCCATGATGAAGTCGTTTACGTGAAGCCCGTTAATTCGATGCGTCCACCAGTAGACGGTTACCTTGCCCCATTCTGTCTTAATGCTCGGGTGGTGGTCTTCGCGTTGGGATAGGCTGGCTATCTTATAAGTGAAATCGAATGCGTCGGTGAATTCTACAAAGAAAAACTCCCTTACCAGTTTTTCCACGCCATCGTGGAATTCTCTGTTCCACCCGGGCACGCTGACAAAAAATTCGTTGGCTTCTTCCTCAGTGACGACGGGTGCACCTAAACCGCAGGGTTCACAGTGTCTTTTATAGAGTTTTTCCATCGCCTTTTCCCGGTGTTGCTAATTCTGTTAATGCTGGAAATACTACCGCAGATAGGACTAAGAAATAATGCAATGTTTACTCAATAAATTCTTCAAGCAAACTATTGAGAACGCGGTACCCGTGTTGTGTCGCGCGGACTCTGCCGTTATCCACACACAAAAGCTCTAGCGAGGTGAGATATTCTACCCGCTTTCCAATCTGGCTAAAAGTGACGCCGGTGCGGGCCTCGAATTCTTGAATGCTGAATCCGTGTGCCAAGCGCAAGCCGTTAAGGAGGAATTCCAGTGCCCGATCCTCTGGCGCTACTGCCGTCGCTTCTGCGGTTCTCGATAGATCGCTAGCGAGATAGTGATCAGGTTGCTTCTTCTTACGCGTGCGCAGGATGAGATTGTCATCAGGCCGAGTGAGCTTGCCATGGGCGCCGGCGCCAATTCCCAGATAATCCCCAAACAGCCAGTAGTTAAGATTGTGTCGTGACTCTCTTCCCGGCCGGCAGAAGGCTGATACTTCGTAGCGTCCGTATCCCGAGGAGTCGAGCATCTGCTGTCCTCGTTGCTGGATAGTATCGAGCAAACCCTCTGTTGGCAAAGTTGGCGGTTTGGAGAAGAACTCTGTGTTCGGTTCTATGGTGAGCTGGTACCAGCTGAGATGAGGCGGTTCGAAATTCAGAGCCGTTGCAATATCTTCAAGGGCCTCGTCTTCAGTCTGATCTGGCAAGCTATGCATGAGGTCAAGATTAAAATTGTCAAACCCTGCCGCAGTGCAGTGCTCGATGGCGCGTCGGGCATCATTGCCGGAATGTATGCGCCCAAGGGTTTTGAGATGCGCCTCGTTAAAGCTCTGCACACCAATGGACAGGCGGTTGATACCGGCCGCGCGATACTCGAGAAATCTCTTGGCCTCCGCGGTGCCGGGGTTAGCCTCGAGCGTTATCTCTGCCGCAGATTCAAGGCCAAACACGGCATCAATATGCGAGAGCAAGCGCTCATAGGCAGCTGCGCTTAGCAAACTCGGTGTGCCACCACCGATGAATATCGAGCTTATACCTGAGGGGGTTTGTCCGAGGCGGGCAGCCTCCAGCTCAAAATCCTGGCAGAGCGCTTCAACGTATGCCTGTTCAGGAATATCGGATTTGACGGCATGGGAATTGAAGTCGCAATAGGGGCATTTGCGAACACACCAGGGCACATGCACGTATAGGCTTAAGGGGGGTTGTTCCAGCATGCCAACAGTCTTTGTAGTGCCTGGCCGCGATGGCTGATGGCGTTTTTCACCTCAGCCGGTAACTCGGCCGACGTACATTGATGAGTAGGAACATAGAACAAAGGATCATAGCCAAAACCGTTTTTTCCCTGTTCTTCAAACAGAATGCGACCTTCCCAGGTTCCCTGGCAAATCAGCGGCATGGGGTCCTGCGCATGCCTCAAGTTAACAATCACACACTGAAAGCGGGCAGTTCGCTTGGGTTCGGGGATTTCAGAGAGCTCATCAAGCAGTTTTACATTGTTGGCAGGATCAGCTTCTACTCCGCTTTTGCCGGAGAATCTTGCAGAATAAATGCCAGGTCTCCCATTTAGTGCGTCTACCTCGATACCAGAGTCATCGGCAATGCTTGGCAGCCCAGTCGCCTCACAGGCATGGCGTGCTTTGATAATTGCGTTCTCCACAAAGCTCAAACCAGTCTCATCGGCATCATTCACCTTAAACTCTGACTGGGGAATTAAGGTGACATCTTTTGCAGTGAGGATGTTCTGCAGTTCCTTGAGCTTACCTTTGTTGCTGCTCGCCAACACGACTTTTCTCTCTGTCATCCGCGCATTTCTCAAGCTCTCAATCTCGGGTGATGTGGTAGATGGCGATTTCGCCCAGGAAGTTTGGCCAGGCCCTCATGGCCCAGTTTCCCTGATGCTGAGAATCCACAACCGTGCGGGTAAGAATTTTAATATTGTTCTCTCGGCACAGGGCATCGAAGTCTGTTACCGTGCAGAAATGAATATTAGGCGTGTCGTACCATTCATTTGGCATGAATTTGCTTACAGGCATCCGGCCTCGAAGCGCCAGGTAGAGGCGGCTTTTCCAGTTGCCGAAGTTAGGAAATGTCACGATGCCATATTTGCCGACCCTGAGCATCTCGTTAATCAGTATATGGGGCTTGCTTAGTGCCTGCAGCGTTTGCGCCAATAGCACAGTGTCAAAACTGTCAGGCTGGAAATTGCTTAATCCCTCATCCATATTTTGTTCGATCACGTTGATGCCGTTGGCAATGCAACGCTCGATATTGCCCTCATCGATTTCCAGGCCAATGGAGGTGACACTCTTCGATGTATTGAGATAGTGCAGCAGGCTGCCGTCACCACAACCGAGGTCTAGCACACGGCGACCTGGCTGGATCCACTTCTGGATAATTTCCAGATCAGGACGCATCGGCGGCACCCTCTGCGTGAACCCGTTTGAGGTAAGCGGATAGCGCATTGATATAACGAGGAATAGGTAACAGGAAAGCATCGTGCCCCTGATCTGCTTCGATCTCCAGGTAAGTGACTTCCTTGCCGGCCTTAAGCAGGTCATTGACTATCTCGCGGGATCGTTCCGGTGGGAAACGCCAGTCCGTGGTGAATGACATCATCAAGAATTTGCAGTTCGAATTCTCGAAGGCCGCACTGAGGTCACCCTCGTAATCCACGGAAGGGTCAAAATAATCCAATGCCTTGGTCATTAGCAGATAGGTGTTGGCATCAAAGTTTTCAGAAAAGCGTTCCCCTTGATAATGCAAATAACTCTCAACCTGAAAATCCATATTTAAACCAAAACTGAGCTTACCGGTGCGCAGGTCTCTACCGAAGTTAGAACCGGTATTGTCGAGGTCGGTAATAGTACGCCCGAATTTCTCGCGCATGGCACTGTCCGACAGATAGGTAATGTGACCGACCATCCGCGCTAGCATTAGTCCCTGTTTGGGGTAGGTGCCTGCTTCCAGGTATCGACCCTCATGAAAGTTAGGGTCATTAACTATTGAGTGCCGGGCTACTTCATTAAAGGCGATATTCTGGGCGGAGAGTTTGGGCGCCGCTGCAATGCAGACGGCGTGGCGCAAACGCTCAGGGAAGCTTATTGCCCAGCGCAATACCTGCATGCCGCCCAGACTTCCTCCAACCACTGCAGCCCATTGGCTAATCCCCAAATAGTCCATTAGCATAACCTGGCTTCTTACCCAATCGCGCACCGTCACTACAGGAAAATCGGGACCGTAATACTTGCCGGTCTCGGGATTGATGCTGGCAGGGCCGGTGCTGCCGGCGCATCCTCCAAGGTTATTCAGTGAGACTACAAAGAACAGATTGGTATCAATCGGTTTACCAGGACCAATGCAACTGTCCCACCATCCAGGCTTGGCATCCTCTTCATCGTGGTATCCTGCAGCGTGGTGGTCGCCACTCAAGGCGTGACAAATCAGGATAGCGTTGGATTTATCGGTATTCAATTCACCATAAGTCTCAATCATCAGATCAAACCCTGACAGCACATTACCGCTGCGCAGGGACAGCTCTTGATCGAAATGAATGCACTGCGGCGTGACGATGCCAATTGAGTCTGAGNGTATGGTATTAGACATGGGGCTATTTATTTCCAGCGCTTTCNCGNNCNTCTTTNGTAACTGGCCGGACGCATACGCATAGAGTCAGATAATCCAGNAAAGNGCCGCAGAAATTCTATTNGNTTGCAGCATCCTGTAGCGNGNAAAGGNTTTCGAAACCTGGNNTGGTNATTCAACTAAATNCCGATTACGACGNCGGCGATCTGTTCGCTAATTCCAAAAGTTTCTATCAATAAGTTCTGNATNAGACNAATGATGATGAAAATNAAAATAGGTGAAAAATCCAGCCCACCCATGGGAGGTAAAACTTTTCGNAATGGTCCCATCACCGGTTCGGTGAGCTGCCAGATTAACCGCAGAATCGGATGAGGATTCATGTTGCCGGAGAACAGCATCACGAAGGACATGATGATNGAGCCAATGATGGCGTAATAATAAATATTTACTATGAAATAAATCACACCGACAACCGCCCAGGTAACAATAAANCCTNCTGAAGGAATGCTACCGCCATAGAGAGTAATCAAAATACAGATCGCTATCGCTTCAATGACGATAGCCAGAATCAGGGTTGAAAAATCGATGCCGCGGTAACCTGGGATNACCTTGCGTAAAATTCTGACCAAGGGGTCAGTCGCTCTAACCACTGCTTGAGAAACCGGATTATAGAAGTCTGCCTTTGCAATCTGTAGCAGAAACCGCAGCAACACAGCCAGCAAATAAAGGCCACCTAGGTTATTGGTGATGAGAGCCGCGGAACTTCCAAATACATCCATGATATTTCTCTTACCTGTTTTGTCTTTACTGAGACGCCTGATTCACAAGTGNGCTTAAACCAATTATTGTACCGACCTGGCGGCTACTCTTTCGCAAGCTCTTCTGACCGGTCCCGGGCAGCTTGCAGTGACTCTTTCACNAGCTGTCTGAGACCGCCTGATTCAAATGTCAGGATTGCTTGTTCAGTGGTGCCCCCTGGGGAAGTCACCTTACGGCGCAACTCGGCCACGTCATCAGCGCTGCTATTTGCCAGCTCACAGGCACCGATTGCGGTTTGTTGGCANAGCGTTCGGGCAACCTCAGGCGCCAAACCTAGTTCCAGCGCCGCCTGCTGCATCGCTTCCATAAAGAGGAAATAATAGGCTGGCCCACTACCCGATACCGCGGTGACTGCATCGATTTCTGGCTCGCTATCAACCCAAACGCTCAAGCCTACGGCGTTCATGATTTCAGTAGCGATCGCTCGATGCTTCTCGTTGGCATGGGCGTTAGCATAGAGCCCCGTCGCGCCCTTACCGATGAGGGCTGGGGTATTTGGCATGCTGCGCACAATGGCAACGTCGTTTCCCAAACACGCCGCCAAATTATCCAACGTGATCCCGGCGGCAACCGACACGACCAGCGGCCGGTTCGTGCCCAGCGAAAAGCCTTCACACACTGTCTTCAAGATTTGTGGCTTGACAGCAAGTACCAATACGTCGGCGCTGTCGGCTAACTCCTGATTAGAAGCAATCCGAATTCCACTGTCTCGCTGGAGCTGTTGCAGCTTCTCTGTGTCTATATCGGAAGCGGCTATAGAGCCTCTACCAAACCCTTTGGCCAGCAGACCTTTGATGAGGCTGCTCGCCATGTTGCCAGCGCCGATGAATCCAATGCTTGGGTTGTTCAAATTGTCTCCCTAGCTGTGCAGACGGGGCTCGTGAATAGACGACATTTTAGCGCATTAGGCGTGGCAGGGATAATTTCGCTTTCCCTAGCAGGCTAGGCGTATTCAAAACTGGCGGGGCCCAAAAAGCGCGGTGCCCAGTCGGATCATCGTTGAGCCCTCGGCTATGGCAGCGGCATAGTCATTCGACATGCCCATGGAAAGCGTATCCATGTCAGGGTGGCTAGTCTGCAGCGACTGGCAGAGGTAGGCCATGATGCTAAAGGCCCGGTGCTGTGCAGCCTCATCATCGGTCGCTGCGGGAATTGCCATGAGTCCCCGCAGGGTCAAATTTGGGAGCTCAGCGATCTGCTGGCATAGCTCGGACGCCTCACTGGACTTGGTTCCGGACTTGCTCTCCTCTGCCGACAGTTTGACCTGCACACAGACATTTAGAGGCCCCTTGCCGGCTGGGCGCTGGTCGTTTAAGCGTTTCGCAATCTTAGCGCGATCCACACTGTGAACCCAATCAAACGTTTCGGCTATGCCGCGGGTTTTGTTCGATTGAATCGGCCCAATGAAATGCCAGACCAATTGCGGTAGGTCAGCCAGCTCCGGCTTTTTATCAAGCGCTTCCTGCAGGTAATTCTCGCCAATATTTAACAAGCCGGCGGCAGCGGCCTCACGAATCTTGGCGATAGATTGCCGTTTACTTGCGGCGAGCAGGCTGACGGCACCTTCGGGTCGGCCGTATTCTTGCTCAAGTGCGCGTATTTTCTGGCTTGCGGCGCGAATGTTTTCTGCTACATCAATCACGTTTCCACCGGCTTATCCCAATTGCTGGGCCTTAGATATTAACTGCAGGAGACATACTATAGGCGACAGTGTCCATATTGGCCAGCCGCAGGAAACTGTTGCTGCTCGCGAACTGCAGCTCCCAGCCAGGGAATTGTCACCTGGGCTTCACTATCACGATGCCGGACACTGAGCATAGACTCTTATAGCTATGATTATGGGTGTGGCTATAGGAACAAGGAAGTCAAAACACGCGTTATAGGTTAGGCTATGTAAATTACAGAACTTCTTGGTTTTAGTGTGAAGCAGGGTGCGTCTGACTTATACATCACCGCCGGCATGCCGTCATTGATTCTTGTAGATCGAGATATCCGCAGGATCAACGTTCCGGAAATGGACTACAAAGAAGAGCACGCGCTTATTTATGAAATCATGAATGACAAGCAGCGCAAGGCCTATGAAGAGTTTCTCGAAACTGATTTCCCCTTGAAATACCCAACCATGCCCAAGTTCGAGTTAACGCATTCGTTCAAAATCGCGGCGCAGCAGCTGTATTCCGTACTATTCCCTCCACAGTTCTGTCTATGGAACAGCTNGGNATGGGCGAGGTGTTTCATACNACCTCTGACGTACCGCGTGGCTTGGTTGTGGTTACNGGNCCGACTGGTTCCGGCAAGAGTACANCGCTTGCTGCCATGGTTGATTACATCAACGACAACAAGTANGAGCATATTNTGACTATTGAGGANCNAACCNAATTTGTGCNCCANAGCGAGAAATGCCTAGTTAACCAGCGTGAGGCGCACCNGGNTACCCATGGCTTTAATGAAGCCCTGCGCTCGGCAATCGGCAATGCGTGAAGACCCCGACATTATTTTTGTTGGTGAGTTNCGTGACCTGGAAACCATCCGACTGNCACTGACCGNGGCAGAGACAGGGCACTTGGTTTTTGGAACACTGCANACAACATCAGCNGCCAAGACGATTGACCGTGTGATTGACGTGTTTCCAGCGGCAGAAAAAGGCATG
>NYWC01000053.1 GCA_002684935.1 Gammaproteobacteria bacterium | reverse complement strand
GAAGACTATGGGAGAAATTATGATACGTGGAAATACAGTCATGAAAGGTTATTATAAAAATGAAGACTCCACTGAAGCAGCAATGAAAGATGGCTGGTTTCATTCTGGCGATATCGGCATGCTGGATGCCCTGGGTTTTCTCATCATCATGGATCGCGCCAAAGACATCGTGATTCGCGGCGGTGAAAACATCGGCTGCGCCGAAGTCGAATATGCAATTACTGAGCATCCCGCAGTGAGCGAGGTCTCAGTTTATGGCATCCCGGATGATCGCCTTGGCGAGGTTCCCTGCGCCAGTGTGATGCTCAAAGCCAATCAGACCCTGAGCGAAGCGGAACTGAAGGGGTTTCTGCAGGATAAAATCGCTGCATTTAAGATCCCTGAGAGATTCTACTTTCAAAACGAGCAGCTACCGCGGATTGCCTCCGGCAAGATCGCCAAGAAAGAGCTGCGCCAACAAGTTATCGATAGCCTCACCAAGGGCTAAGTTTTCGGCGGCAGTCGCCGCCAGCAAACCAAATAATTTCCCTACATNTTTACTGAAAGTTTCGTCTNCCAATAANGATAAACCAATTAGGTGCTGAGAATATNAGNGTCCTCTTAATTGCCACCCGCTAACCGCNAGGTACGTGATGAAAGAGCAGAATTGGAAAGAAAGCGATGAGCTTGCTAAANAATTCATAGAGGCCAATGGCAGCCTGATCGAAGAGGCTGAATTCCCACTGGATGCGAAGGCGGCCACACCGCAAAGCAAGTCACAGCTCACTGAATTGCGACGCCGGATAGAAGAACGCCTTGACAGCAAGCGCATTGCGTTGGAATTCGAGTATGAAGATTTCGATGACCTTGACGACAATTTTCAGTAGCCTTCCCCAGTCGTAAGCAGCCGCTCACTACTCACCACAAAACAGCTCAGCGCAGCAAATCCACTGCCCTGCAAATTGCTGTAGCTAGCCCCGAAATAGCGCTTTGCGCCGCTGAGTTTACTTAGTATGATGATCAGCGTTTTAACGGGCTTGGAATAGAAATGACATATTGCGTAGCAGTGGCGGTAGATGCAGGAATGGTATTCTGCTCTGACTCACTTACCAATGCCGGCATAGACCAGGTGTCAACCTACAGCAAAATGTTCCGCTTCGGCATTGATGGCGAGAAACAATTTGTCATCCTCACCGCCGGCAATCTTGCTACTTCGCAGGCAACCATTGCCAAAATTAAAAGCGACATCAGACAGGAAGCCAGCGAAAATCTATTGACCATGGAAAGCCTGGAAGATGCCGCAGATTACATAGGGGATATCAGCCGGGAGCAGCAGGAAAAACGCTCGGTTGAGGGCAAAAAATTCGAAGCAAGCTTTATCGTTGGCGGGCAGATTAAAGATAGTCGACATGAAATCATTCTGGTCTATCCGGAAGGCAATCACATCACCACATCGAAAGACACCAACTACCTGCAAATCGGCGAGAGTAAATATGGGAAACCAATACTCGATCGCGTGCTTGCGCCGGAGCTGAACCTGGAGACCTGCGCCATGGCCGCACTGGTTTCCATGGATTCCACCATGCGCAGTAATCTCAGCGTTGGTGCACCAATAGAGCTGCTGATTTACAAGACCGGAGACCTAAACTTAGAGAATCCGAACCGTTTTGCCGAAGACAGTGACTTCCTGCGCGATTTGAAACGGAACTGGGATGCCCGACTGAAGGAAGCTTTTCGGCAGATGCCGCCGCTTGCCTGGGCCACTAACTGGGATAAATCAGGCCGTGAACAAAGCGGAGCTTCTTAAGGGCCAGGTCTGACAGTACAAAGGGGTAAGCATCTTCCAACCCCATACTTCGATTCAAGCCATTCAGCATCATCGACAAATCAGACCATTTACCCAGCAACTGGTCGATATCATCAAATAGCTCGCTTCCCTGCTGCATGTCGTACTCTGCAGCAGTCTCCAGAGTGTCCACCATGTGCAGATAGTGCGACCACACCTCAGCCCAGTCTTCGAATGGATGTGCCTGGGCATAGTGACTGATCAAGTTCGGGTCTCTAACCATAGACCTCTTGTTGGCGTAATATGCGTGCAGCGAGCTTACGTAATCCTGACGCTCATCGCCAAACAAGGTACGAAACTCGTCGAGCAAGGCAGGGGAATTCACTAGGCGGTTAAAGTAATAATGACCGCTTTCGTGCCGAAAGTGGCCGAGCAAGGTGCGATACAGCTCCCCAGTATACTGCCTCGTAATCTCCCGGCTTAACCGATCGGCTTCAATAATATTGATTGTTATCAGACCATTGGCGTGGCCAGTATTCACATGCTCCTCANAAACGTGCGGGTTTGTGCGCTTGTCTTCAATAAACTCGAAGGCCAGTCCATCAGGCTCGATNTCCTTACTTTTCACCGGCAGTCGCAGCATCAGCAAGGAGTAAATCAAACGACGCTTGGCTTGCTCCAGATTTTTCCACCAGCGCCGACGATCAGGCACAAGCAAATTTGGAATTGTGTGATTCAATTGACATGACAGACAGTAGTTGCGGCCTGGNTCAGTAACGAACCAGTTGCAGACATCGAAATCCGCGGAATTTCGACACAGCGTTCGAGCTGAATTAAGGGAAGACTTCGTATCCGGGTTGAGCGGATACATTCTCAGGTCAGTAGGATCGAAACCCACTTGCTTGTCGCAGTTAAGACAGCAGGTATTTTCGAAAAAAAGTGTTTGGCCGCAACTACAGGAAAAATTTTTCATGAATTGCCGGGCAGGAACCACGTGTCCGCAATTTTAAAGTGCACCNGAGCGATCTCTTTCTGCACGCTATCCAGGTGACGAACTAAACCGCGACGGAGTAGACGATTGACATCAGCATCACGCACGAGTTTTCGCGTCTTGTTCACCTGCCAGTTAACCTTGTTGCTATTAGGCAAATTGCGCAGCACCTTGGTCATGGTGGTGAGGTTGTGTGCAGCTGAGCGCGGGAACTGTTCGTTCTGGAGGAGAAATCGCACAACATCTTCACCATTGATGCGCTCTCTCACATGTTGACGGTACATTTGATAGGCACTGGAAGAACGCAACACATTCATCCACAAAATGTTTTCGTAGGGCTCCCTCGCCTCTGGCTCCGCATCCTCAACCTCAAGTTCCGGCATCAGTTTCTGTGAATCCACATCTACAATGCGAGTCGTCATGTCCGCACGCTCAAGGCTACGGCCCAGACGCACGAAACTATACGCTTCGTCGCGGCTCATAGTGCCTGCCATTAAGCCACCAATCTGTTGCGCTCTCGAAACGATCTGATCCAGAATTTCGTTGCGCTCAGCCCGACTTATGCCTGCCTCGGCGTTATCACGTGCGAAGTAGTAGAGGCCATTGATTAATTCGAAGGCTTCCGTCGGCATGATCTCACGCGTGGTACGGGCATTCTCTCGAGCAAAAGCCAACATATCGACGAGCGAAATTCCATTCCGCTCCGCCAGTAGAAATCGTACGACGTTGCGCTCATTTTCTTGTTTGTATTTTTCAGCGAATTGTTCTTCGTGACCCGTTATTTGCACCAGAGTTTGCCAACCCAGTTTTGTCCCCTTGGGCAAGTCCAACTGTAAGGCAGAAAACACATGCAGCAGCCGAGCAACATTCTCAGCGCGCTCAATATAACGTGCCTGCCAGTAAACCCTCTCTGCGACTCTCGAAAGCAGCATGCTACAAAGCTTCTCTTTCGATTAAGTTAGTTGGTACTAAAGCCTCAGGCATCATCAACCACCCAGGTATCTTTGCTGCCACCGCCCTGAGACGAATTCACCACGTAGGAACCTTTTACCATAGCAACCCTGGTGAGGCCGCCCGGTGTCACATATGACTTGTCGCCCTGCAGCACAAACGGGCGTAGATCAACATGACGTGGCTCTACTACCCTATCACCAAGAATAGGCACTGTGGAGAGTGAAATAAGCGGTTGCGCCATGTAGTTGCGCGGATCCGCCTTGATCCTGCGGCGGAATTCCGCCAATTCCTTCTTGCTCGCCTGGGGGCCGATAAGCATGCCGTATCCACCTGACTCATTGGCAGGTTTAACCACCAGTTTGTCAAGATTCTCCAGCACATGCTGACGCTGTTTTCTATCTACACAGAGATAGCTAGGCACATTGGACAGAATCGGGTCTTCATCAAGATAGTACTTTATAATATCTGGCACATAGGTGTAGATAATTTTGTCATCGGCCACGCCGGCACCTGGCGCATTTGCCAGCGCCACGTTGCCCTTTTTCCAAGCATTAAAAAGGCCGCGAACCCCCAGAACTGAATCCTTGTTAAACACTGCGGGATCGATAAACATGTCATCGATACGGCGGTAGATCACATCGACCTGCGACAAGCCATCTATGGTGCGCATAAAGACCTTGTCATCTTCAACAACCAGGTCACCGCCCTCCACGAGTTCAGCACCCATGCGCTGGGCGAGATAGGAATGCTCGAAATACGCTGAATTAAATACCCCCGGCGTCAATACCACGACCTCAGGATGCTTGACCTGTCTCGGTGACAATGATGACAGCATATCCAGAAGTTCAGCCGGGTAATCGGCCACCGGCCTAATGCTGTAGTCATCTGCAAACAGTTCTGGAAACGTGCGTTTGGTGACACGACGATTCTCAACCATGTAAGAAACGCCGGACGGCACCCGCAGATTGTCCTCAAGGACATAAAACTTACCATCAGCTCCCTTAATTAAATCTGTTCCACAGATATGTGCCCAGACGTTGTACTTAGGCTTCATACCCAGACACTGTTTGCGGAAATTGCCTGAATCCATGATCAGGTCCTCGGGAACTATTTTGTCTTTGAGGATTTTTTGATCGTTATAGATGTCATGAATGAAGCAGTTAAGTGCCTCCAGCCTCTGCTGCAAACCTTTACTGGTTTGATCCCACTCCGAACCCGTTATGAGTCTCGGAATGATATCCATGGGCCATTCACGATCTATATTGCCGGCGTCACTATAGACCGTAAACGAAATACCCATAGTTTTGATTGCGAGCTCGGCTGCCGTCTTCTTCTGCTGCAGCTCCTCATGAGTGAGGGAACGCAGATAGCTCGCAAGACGCCTGGCCGGTTTACGTGCATAGCCCGGGCTGCTGATTATCTCATCAAAAAACTTGCCAGGGTTGTAGGTCTTCCAGTTAACACGCATAGAATAAAATTAAGGGCTCAGCGGTGAAATTGACCCTACTACTTAAGCTAGCCGATCGGGCAAGCCTCCGCAAGTTGTCAGGGCTAAGGGTTACCATGATTGAAATGCTACACAATAAACTATAAGGGCCAGAATAAAAGCAGAAGCGGAATAGCCACGGTAACAATAATAATTTCCAGTGGTAATCCCATGCGCCAATAGTCGCCAAAGCGATAGCCTCCCGGCCCCATGATCAATGCATTATTCTGGTGTCCTATCGGTGTGAGGAAGGCACAGGATGCACCCACTGCAACCGCCATCAGGAAAGCATCTGGANTATGCCCAAGGCTGGTCGCGATATTGTATGAAATAGGTGCCATCAAGATCGCGGTGGCCGCATTGTTCAATACATCTGAAACGGTCATGGTGATTATGAGGATAACCGCAAGGATCACTGCAGGAGAGAGATCTCCCACCACCGACAGGATCCCGGCCACCAGTAAGTCGGTAGTTCCGGTTTGTTGCAGCGCGCCGCCCAGAGGAATCATGGCGCCCAACAAAATTACCACGGGCCAATCAACGCCGTCATAGAATTCCCGTACGGGTACGATTTGAGTGACCGCCATAGNGACCGCCGCAATGCCTAGTGCCAGCTGGATGGGCAATAGACCAAATGCAGTCGCCACAATCGCACTTAAGAATATAAGCAGCGCATGAAAAGCCTTCGTTTTGTCTTTGGTACTAAGATNNCGCTTAGCTAGTGGATAGCAAGCCATCTTCGCGATAGAGTCATCCATCNNATCGCTCTCNCCATGNAGTAGCAGTACGTCGCCTGTTTTTATCANAAATTCTCGGAGTCGACTCTGATGGGGCACNCCGGAACGAGAAACGGCGAGCAAGCTAACGTCATAATTTCGATTGAANCGCTTTTCTTTAGGCGTTTTACCGACAAGCGGCGAATTCGCGGACACAACCACTTCTGCTAGGGTAGTATTAGCCGCATGCTGAAGCTCATTTTGCTGGTTCAGCGCTGTATGCATGGTGAGGGAGTATGTCTTGGCAAACTCCTGCACATCATCATGCGAACCCTGAATCATCAAATAATCTCCCTCTCGCACGCCGCGACGGCGGTCGGGTGGTGCGAATTCCTCTTTGCCTCGAATCATGGCGATCAGGTCCATCTTCTGCTCTTCCAGCATGTCTTTCAGCTTACCGGCACGAAACTTCTTCTCAACTAATTCGGAGCCTTCTCCAACCTTCGTTTCGAACAAGTACTCCTCGATATCAAANAAATCGAGTCCCGCACNATTTTTCCTCACTTNCACCAGATGCCAGCCCCCCANCAACATGAAGGNAATACCAAATAATGCGACTCCCCCACCTACTNGCGNGAAATCGAACATGCTAAAGGCTTCGCCGGTCATTTCCTGCCGAAAGCTCGCGATGAGAATATTGGGAGGCGTACCAATAAGGGTCACCAGTCCTCCAAGAATTGATCCAAAAGAAAGCGGCATCAGAACCGCTGCAGGTGGTCGTCCAGCTTTCGATGCAGACTGGATAGCCACTGGCATCAGCAGCGCCAGAGCACCCACATTGTTCATAAACATGGACAGAATTGCTGCCAAAAAGGTTAGTACTGCAATATGGAGAAATGGGTGGTCTGATACAGGCTCGATTAAAGGAATCACGCAGTCCACAGCACCAGACTTGGTCAAGCCAAAACTGACAATAAGCACGAGTACTACCGTGATCGTAGCTGGGCTACCAAAGCCGCTGAACAACTCGGTCTGAGAAACCAGTCCAAACAGACTCGCCGTGAACAAGGCGCCCAGCGCAACTATGTCATAGCGCCAGCGACCCCAGACCAGGAGACCCAGCAGTGCCACCAGGATCGCAAGCAAGACACCTTGATCAAAGGTCAATTGGTTGACCCTGCCGTAATTTCAAACTCAATCTCACCTACATTCTCGACGGCCGCGGCAATCCTGTCACCCACGCCAATTGCGGATACCCCGGCTGGCGTCCCGGTAAAAATGAGATCACCGGCCTTTAATTCGTAATAACGGGACAGTTCAACTATGATCTCGGTCACCGTCCAGATCATGTCAGAAAGCCTCGCCTCCTGTTTCGTCTCCCCGTTAACGGCAAGCCAGATTCGACCATCCTCCAGCCCCCCATTTTCAGATGGCTGAATTTTTGAAATTGGTGCTGACGCATCAAAACCCTTGGCTGTATCCCAAGGCTTGCCTTTTGCTTTTGCCGCCGCCTGCAAATCGCGCCGTGTAAAATCAATCCCAACGGCATAGCCGTAAATCCTGCTTGCTGCCTTCAGCGGCTCAATATTGCGGCCGCCTCCGCCGAGGGCAATAACCAACTCAACCTCATAGTGCAGGTTATCGGTAGCGGATGCATAAGGCACTGCCGCATTGTTGGTGACAATCGCATCTGCGGGTTTGCTGAAGAATACGGGGGGACTGGATTTCGGGTCACCACCCATCTCTTTCACATGATCACTATAATTCTGCCCGACACAATAGATGCGATGCACCGGAAAATTCAGTTCAGAACCCTGGACAGCAATTTGCGGGGTGGGGGTTGGATCGAAAACAAACGCCATGCTTAAACTCGCGAAATAAATAAGAAGTTAGTCTGATTGGAAGCGTAATTGATAGCAAAGCCTGATTTAGCGATTGCCACATCCCAGCAGAGAAATCAGCTCTCTTCCCTGTCGAGATTCTATACCTGGAAACAATGTCAGGGACACAGCACTCTCAACTGTTTCAAGCCTGCTGAGTTGCGCGCAGAAATGCGTATGCGGCGGCAACCCAACATCAAACAGGAATGTCGCCACATTTTCACCATCACTGACAGCCTTGAAAAAACCTATCCCGTTACCTTTTGTGTCCGTGTCTCTGTCATCATCAGCTGTAATGGGGCCAGTGACAACATAGAGTGTTGGCCCCAGCGCGGCAAGTTCATTGATCGCCTGATCCAAACCCGACCAAGCACCTACGCGAAGCGGTTGCGGCAACGCGGACATATTGCTCAACAGGTTTAATTCAGCCCAGTATGGTGTGCCGGCAAAACTCGTCAAGGGCGCCAACCTTCCCCGATCTTCTGATACCAGCTGCACTTCACTGATACGATACTCCCGATCCTGGGCGCCACTCAGATCTGGCTGCACAAAGTTCGCGGCTGGCAAGCTAATCTGCAGCCTGACTTCGGCATCCAGCAACTCATCTTCCAGCCAATACCTTGGCAGCAACGAAGCCACGCCAACAGAATCAGGCAAGACCCTGTATGCTACCCACTCCACTGATCCTGTTTGCGGCGCTATAGAAGCGGCATATAAGTGATGCAAGGCAACCTCGTTGCCCTGATGGGAAACAGTGGGGCAAGCCCTCAGGCAGTGGCTGATGTGAACCTGTTGCGCATTAGCCCAGTCAGGCAGGAGCAGACAGAGACTAACCCATGGGATAAAGTATTTGCGCATGGACCTCGTCGCACTGTTGGAGAACGTCTTCGTCAAGCGTGACATCTAGTGCGGCCAGAGAATCTACCAACTGTTCCGCCGTGCGCGCCCCAATGATGGTAGACGCGACGAAATCATGCTGCATACTCCATGCAGTTGCCAGGGTGACTGGCGCCAAACCCGCTGCATCTGCTATTTCAAGATAGCTGGCAGTACTGGCGAGAGTACCGTCGTTGAGAAAACGATCTGCCATCGCCCGCTGCCTTTGTTCGCTGGCCTGTTGATATTCGGCGAATCTCGAATTTGCGGGCATTTCAACTGCGTTATATTTCCCGGATAGAATTCCGCCGCCAATGGGTGAATAGGGTAACAGTGACACCTGCTCCTGTAGACAAACATTGGCCAATTCATCCAAAAATCGGCGGTTAAGCAGGGAGAAATTATTTTGAATGGACTGGAATCGGGACCAGCCCTCGTAGTCGGCCACCGTATTTGCCTTGGTCAAACCATAGGCGCTGTCATTTGACGTGCCGAGATAACGAACCTTGCCAGCCTCAACCAGTCGATCCAGCGCCTCCATGGATTCATCAATTGGTACCACCGTGTCTGGCCAGTGCACCTGGTAAAGATCAATGTAGTCAACACCAAGCCGTCGCAGACTGCCCTCGATCGCTGCTTCTACATGATGGCGATCAATTGCAGTAAAGCCTTGCCGAATAGGTGGTACGAACCAACCGGATGCAGCACCAGCTACCTTAGTCGCCAGGATTAATGCATCACGCGGCTTGGTTTTGATCCACTGACCAAAAATTTCTTCAGTCAGCCCCGCCAGCTCAACGGTTGGCGGTACCGGGTAGACTTCTGCCGTGTCATAGAAATTGATGCCGCGATCAAATGCCGTATCCAGAATGCGGAAAGATTCATTCTTGTCGCTCCAGGTACCAAAGCCCATGGTGCCCATGCAAATGGGGGTTACCCGAAGACCACTATTGCCAATATATCGATATTCCATATTCCTTGTTTTTACCACTCCTAGTGTTTACAGCTTTCTATTCAACGCGTTAAGTCAATTCATTTTCAGACACGCATGGCTTACGGCTTAAAGTGGCGGACAGTCATCGCCCAGGTAACCTGTGCCACCACAATAGCCAGTATCCTGCAGCTGAATTCGAATACCATCAGGATCGCTAAAATAGAGTTCCGGCGTTCCACCCTCGGCACCACCTCGATTCGGCATGCGCATACTAATCCAGTGCATCATAGCTTGAGTATCGCTGGGATCCTCCCGAGCAGTAAGTCCATAGTCAGTCAATTGCGCGAGGATAGTCTCCACATCAAAGTTGGTAACGCTGAAACAGACGTGATCGATGCGGCCAGGCGCCTCTGGTGTACCTGGGGTATCACCTCCGACATACATCAGAAACTGAATACCGTCACCAACTCCGATTACTGGAGAAGTTGAGCCCTGGTAGGCCTGGTAAGACTTCCCAAAAGCCATGGTAAAAAAGTCATTGGCGCGATCGCGGTTGCCCATGAAATTGGTAAAGTGGCTGTAATCCACCAGGCGAAGCATGCCTGAACTTGGCGCGGCCTCTGCATTCGAACAAGTCTCACCCAACACGCCCGAGCCGCCGCAATAGGCTTCACTGCTTAGGTGGTAAATAATGCCTTCACGATCCGCAAAATAGAGCTCTCGAGTTGCCCCATATTCTTTTACCCAGGATGTTGATGCCAACGCTAATCTGTCTTCCAGTCTCTGCGGCGAACTTGCCTGGCGAATGCCAAAATTTTCCAGCTGGGAGCGCACGCGATCCACATTAAAGTCAGCCACGCTCAGGCCAATATGGCTGAAGCCAGGC
Source organism: Gammaproteobacteria bacterium (assembly GCA_002684935.1). Lineage (GTDB taxonomy): Bacteria > Pseudomonadota > Gammaproteobacteria > Pseudomonadales > Pseudohongiellaceae > UBA9145. The sequence continues at coordinate 44,734 of NYWC01000053.1, read as the reverse complement.
TGCTCTCCAGCAGCAACCGGCGACAGGGAAAAGAAGTGAGGCCCGTCCCCAACTCGAAGCATAACTTGCTCCCCCCTGCGCGCCTGAAGCGGGGCACCGAAGAGGTCCTGATAGAACTTCAGGGAGCGGTTGACGTCCGATACTCGGATGTCAAATGAATGGATCTTTTGCACAGCCACGGGCACTAAAGCTTGGGCCAGAGCCGGCGGCGTCACGGCCATTAAGGATAAGTATTTGAGGAAACGTCTCCGATCCAGACCTGTGAAAATTTGATCTGACTCGCGGCTTGCTGCGGCAGGATTAATTGTGCTGCTTGATTCTGAATTATTTATTCTTGTCATGATACACAACCCCCAAACAGATTCGCATCATAGCCAGTAGCGGGGGCAATCGTCCAGCGGGGCCAGGCTAGTTGCGTCGCTCTGGCAGCGGCTCAAGCTGTCCTATTTCATCTTTCCAGCGGGTCAACCCGCCGGCCATATGTGCCACGCTTTCCATGCCCATGGTTTGCAGCGACTGCGCCGCCAGCGCTGACCTTGAGCCCTTGTTGCAATAAAGGATAAGGGACTCCGCTTGGTCAAATTCCTTGCGGTAATAAGGACTCTGTGGGTCGATCCAGAATTCCAGCATCCCGCGGGGCACATGCATAGAGCCCGGAATACGACCATCCCTTTTCAATTCCCGAATATCACGCAAGTCGACGAGGATAAGCCCTGCCTCTCCCAGACGATCCTGCACCTCGGCAGGGGTCAAAGTGGTAACGGTGGCCTCGGCGTCTTTAACGAGAGCGTTCACACCGCGAGTCATCTTTAGCATAGTAGGTTTCCCGATAATCTATAGCTCCCAAAGCTAAACCAGTTGCAGGGCTTAAGCAAACTCAGGAACCCGAGCTCCTCCAGAGCAAGTCCAGCGTCAGCATCGGCATTGGCTATCTGTCGACTTCACTCAATCGCAAAGATCTTGGCATAGGCCAGAGCCAATCTGGGTCAATCTTTGCCGGACTCTATCAGGGCGAAACGCCTTGGACAGGCTCGAGTCCCGGCGCCACCACCAGTCTGTGAAGGATCACGGCAACGGCAATCGCGAAAGCTGCAACTACTATCAGCAAAACCTGGCTGAACCCAAACAGGCCGCCTGCTGGCAACGCCAGGGTGAGCCCGGAGACGGCCGTCATCACTCTCACCAGAACTGCAGCTGCGCCCCTGCCCAAATCCCCTACGCCAATCAGATAGCCCTGTAATGCAGCAGACACCAGGGCAACCCCAATCAGGGCAGTGGACAGCGCCTGCAGGTTTTCCAGCAAGGAACCCTGCAGCAGCAAGGCAGGATTGAATACAAAGAAAAACGGCACGAAATAGATGATTGCGCCCAGCCGCATGGCTTCGACACCCGCACGCATTGGTGATACCTGCGCAACCGAGGCCGCTGCGAACGCCGCTAGCGCTACCGGCGGCGTAATAAAACTCAACATACCCCAATACATCACGAACATGTGGCTGGCCAGGGGATCTAGCCCCGAATTAGTGAGCGCTGGCACCAGCACGATGGCCAGAAAGATATAGGCAGCGGTCACTGTCATTCCGATACCCAGTATGAACGAAGTAAGTGCACCCATAATCAGTAGGACCAGGACATTGTCACCGGCGATGTAAACCAGGTCATTGGCGATAGTACCGGCGATTCCGGTAACTGCCAGCCCGCCAATGATCAGGCCGATGGCAGCGAGAATTCCTGCCAGCTCCGCCAGCAGCTTACCCATACCGGCCACCAGCTGCATGAGCTTGGGCAGGTCAAGCTTATGCGTAGTGAATTGGTTAATAACCAGCAACAAGCCTGTAGCGTAAAAAGGCGCGACAGCCTCACGCTGCAGATAGACAAGCATCCAGATTAAAGCGGCAAACACAGCAATAAAATACCAGCCCTCTTTAAAGACAGTCTTCAATTTAGGCAACTCCTCTTTCGGAAGCCCACTTAAACCATTGCGCGCCGCGTAAGCATCTATTTGCATATACAGGCCAAAAAAGTAAAGCAGTGAGGGCACAATCGCAGCGATCGCCACCGTGACGTAGCTGACGTTTAAAAAACTGGCCATAACAAAAGCTGTCGCACCCATGATCGGAGGCATAAATACGCCACCTGTAGAGGCACAGGCCTCAACGCCGGAGGCATATTCCTTGCTAAATCCAATGCGGCGCATCGCAGGTATGGAGAGAGGTCCCGTAGTCAGCACATTGGAGATTGGACCACCGCTCATGGAGCCCATCAGGCCACTGGAAAAAATCGACACCTTGGCCGGGCCACCGCGCAGATGCCCAAGCAATGCGAAGGCCAGGTTTATGAAAAATGGACCGCCCCCAGTAAACTGCAGCGAGATCCCGAAAATCAGAAAACCAAACACCAGCTGGGCAAATACCCGCATGGGTATCCCAAACAAACTCTCCTCACCCAGAACATGAAATATGGCCACATCCTGGATAGGTATACTCAGAGCAGCGATGACCGTGGGAAGGGAATCGGCAAAGGTTGGATAGAGCGAGAATAGCAGGACGATAGCAAACACCGGCCAGCCTCCCGCGCGGCGGCCAGCCTCCAGCACAATTACCCAGGTCAGCATCGCCAGCCACACACCAAGATCGGGCGCAGCATATTCCCATGCCTCCAACACGATGCGCTCCGCATAGTAGGCGTAGTAGGAAAAAATAGCGGCGATTATTACCATGACTGCGATGTCGTACCAGGGCACATGGGATGGGCTGTGTTTACTGGCAGGAAAAGTAATAAACACCATGCAAAGCATCACTCCGGTGATGAGATACATATAGCGGCTATCGAGCATGACATAGCCAACAAAGAAACCGAGATTAAAAATCTGGTTAATAGCGAGAATGATTGCGCAGGCTGTCATGAATGCCATCACAGCACGCCATCTTTCGGACAGCTCGCGATAGCGTAAGCGCGCTACTGACTTTGGGTTTTTTTCGACGCTTTCCGGCTCGTTGCTCATACCAAATACATAAAGGCCTTCACAGACCCTCACCGAGCGTAATTAATCCGGCTGCTGCCAGCGATGATTCTCTTGCCCCTAACCACCCCTGCTCAAACGCATCGTAGCCTTCCGGGGCGCCTGGCAAGTAAGCGTCCCAGGCATCCTGCAGCACCTGCTGTCGATGCAAGTTAGCTTGATGGGTGCGTTCCGCGGCATCGCTCCAGATTCCGATTTCCTTAAAATAACGAATTGCACCGGGATGATAGGGTACGAAGGCCTGATCGAATTTCTGCCGATCAATTGCCCAACCATTAGCGCCAGGTGCATTCCCTTTGAATTCATCGAAATGTTCGAGCATGACTTTAACCATGCTGTACACCAGGGTCTCGTCAGAGCTATCCAGCGCAACGAGGAATGGATAAGCCGAAGAGAACACCTCGATGCCTTCCGCACCAATAGTTGGTCCCTCAATAGCTACATGAGGCACATACCAGGGTAATCGAGCGCGAACTCTGGCGACGGCTTCTGCATCGGCATGGGGTAGCTCAGGCCAACGTAGTCCCCGCGGAGATGCCTCGATTCTCAGAAAAGGCGGGGAATTACATGCACCTCCAGCGGCGTCAGCTCGCCCATTTAACACGGCATCAATTGAAGCGTTGTAGCCCCCCACTTCTACCGGCACGACATCGTCCCAAGTCAAGTTGGCATAGGATAGCAATGCTGCGGTCGCATTGTTAAGGGAAGGCGCACCCTGCACAAAGGTCATGCGTTTACCACGCATGTCAGCGATGCTCATGATGTTGGCATCAGCAGCTGTGGCAAACGTAAATGAGCAGGCGTCGGAGTAATTGGACAGAATAGCCCGCACCGGTTGCGGCCCCCAGATTTTGGAGGCGAAATTCAGAATCCCTTCCTGAGCGTATACAGACTCTGAACCCCCAGCAGAAAAATGAACGCGGCCAGCGCGCAGGGTTGCTAGGCGAGAGACATCGTTGCGACCGGGAATCACTCGCAGGTTGGTGCTGTATTGCCGCTGCAGGATATTGCCAATAGCAACTGCCTGACTGTAGCCNCCAGTGCCAGTGGGATAGGCGGACCAGGCAATTGTCTTGGGAAAACTCACTTCCTGGGCCACGCTGCCGGGCAAAAAAATAAGCCAGCAGGACAGAAAACTTAGCAGAGCGACAAATCGGGCAATAAACTTCATCGGGGCCGTAGTCTTTGTTATTTGCCTGAAGCATAACCCACGCGGATTGCCTTGGCTACACAGAGAGCAGGAACGAAAGCGCCCGCAGTGCGGGCGTTTTATCAATGTACGTGGGCTGGAATAATCAGGGCATCACCGTCACATTGATGTTCCTGTAGGTGAACATGGAACCGTCACTGGCAATACCCCGCAACACATATTCACCTGGTTTATCGAAGGTCACTGAGGAGTTCCATATATTGCCTTCGGGAGGTTCAGGTATAGTGAATGGCGGNGACCAGGGTGAATTCGCGTAGACCCGCGTATCGGTATAAGTCTTCATNTGGGTCGGCAGAAACGTCGCTGCAGTTTCAGGCCCTCGGTAAACGGACCACGAAAACCGCAAACCTGGACCAGACGATGCAACTATNGATGAAGGTGGGCGATAGATTTGCTCCGGTGTGCTTGGCGGTGGCCGATTGGATCTAGCTGGAAAATCATCCGGGTCATTTGCGTATACAGNCAGTTGCAGCGGCTCGTCCACTTGAATAGTTCGGTAGCTGTCTCCTCGCACCTCAAGCTCTGGCGCGATATTGGAGCGCAGTCGGTCATCGAGACTACCAAACGCACCACCTACTTCCGTGGAAATCACCTGAGGGTCGATTCTATAGTCGGCGTAGAGACTGCCGTAGGCACGGGTCACCTTATCCTGGCTCGTCAGTGTCCACACCACTTCCTTCTCAGCAAAATCTGCTGGTACATCAATTGTGAACAGAAACGGGTTACGACGTGGATAGAAATGGGTGGGCTGGCCCATATCTGCGGTGGCAGCATCATAAGCATCCTTGCGCAGATCATCGAGCTCAGCCTCGTCTACCACACTGAAATAATTCTCAGGCCCAACTGGAATATCGAACTGTTGCTCCCAGTTTGAGTTCATGTACCCGAAAAAGAGTTTGTAGGTTCCGTCCTCATTNGGCCACCACCCTTCATAGGCAGGCGAAACAATTTCACCACTGAGCAGCATACGTCGCGCCTGCGCACTGGCATTGGTGCTCATNAAAGAGGCCAGCACCAAACAGATTACGAAACTGCAACCAAAACTATGTTTCATCATAGACGCCTCAATCGTCATTGCTGCTGGCAACACTGTCGTATTCCGGCACAGGTGCCCAACACAAGGGACAACCCACATCATACTCGTTGCGATCTCGCATCTGCTCTCGGCGCATTGCCATTTCTTCTTGGAACTGCTCCTCAGTCATAGTGACCGAGTAGCCGAGATCGATAAACATATTAGACACAGAGCGACGTCCGCCACCGGCCCAGTTCCTTGAGTCGGCAAGATTGGGGTTGGCGTCGGTAGTATCCATGAATGCGATGGTTCTGAGCACAGTGCCCTTAGGCAGGAGCGGCGCCCGATCTTCTTTGTAAATGTACTGCTTCACCCAGTTATGGTCATATCCGACACAGTTGAGCGTGAATATGTTGTGTCCCCAGATTGCTTCCAGGCACATCCGCACGCCAGGCGCGTGCAGATGAGGTTCAAACGCCATAATCTTGGTGTGCTCCTGAAGCACAACGAAATTAGACAGTTCCTGACCCGCTTTATTTGGCAGCACATCAAGGTCAATACCATTGCCGGTACGAGGCCCGCGTCGCGAATACTTTGGTTCATAGCCGCGCGGGAAGAAGGTAATGCCGAACTCCAAATGACCGGTGGTTTCTCGGCCATTGGAATGCATATGCGCTGCCCGGAGATGCAACGCCGAGTTCGCCTGCAGTAGTCGTCCCGCTGAGTCTGGAAAGACGTCAGCGTTGCGTCCTACTTCATGTATGGGCCAGCTCACTGAAGTCTCTGGCTGAATATAGCCCCCATCTTCGCTCAACACGCCACTCTGATAGGTCATATGATGAAAAATGTAGCGTCCGCCCACCGTGCTGGTTCCAGTGTCATCAGGGATGTCATTCACTTCCCTTACTTCGATAGACTTTACATAGCGGTCTTCGGTCAGCCCGGTTGGCACAAGGCCTATATCACCCCACCAATCGGGACCCACTGCCGGTCGTGTCTTGTCAACGCTNCGCAGCACCAACTCTGGTTCCCCAAGGGTCCAGTCATTCCCTTCAGTGAACACAATNGGTGCCGGCTCATCGGCAGGGTTNCCNCGTGGCGCCCCGTTCTGGGCCCANGCCTGGATCATNGCGAGATCAAGATCTGACAGTGAGTAGTCGCTCTCAAAGCCATCAGTAATGCCAATATCTTTCTCTACGTACCATGGCGGCATTGCACCCATGCGATCGCGAATCGCCGTGCGGTACATAATCACCGGTGCCCAGGGGCGAACTGCTTCATAGGATATGAACGACATCGGGGCGCCGCCACCAGGTCGGTGACACTGCAGACAACTGCGTTGGAGAATCGGCGCAATATGCTCTGCATAATTCACTGCTTCGGGCTGAATATCCCAATCCGCGATGTCGTAGTAGTAGGGCTCGTGGTTTGCCAAACTTGCGTCTTGGCCTTGTGCGTTCAACCCAGCAGGCAAAATCAGGAAACAGGTGAAGTAAAGGAAGGGCAAAATACGGGCAATCATCGTGGTTACCTCTTGGTTTTTTTAGATAATCCGGACCGCATATTACGCACGGTCACAATAGTTTACACAAAAATAATCGTGGCGCGATAATCTTAATTCTAATCCTCAGGCTGGAACAGAATGCGCACACCATGCGTGTTTTGTGCACAGAAATTAGATAAAACCTCACGAAATTAACAGCTTATCTCACCATTGGCTCATTCAGGTAGCGCAAACGCCGTTAACGTGGTGCCGGCAGGAATTAGCACCAATTGCCTATCATCCAGCATGAAGGTCATAGCAGCGGCGCCCCAGATTCGCGACCCGGTTTGGTAATGCCACAGGTTTTCCCCTGTTTTCGCATCGAAAGCCATGAAATTACCCTCATGATCGCCTGCGAATACCAGGCCCGATGCCGTACTTAATACCCCGCCAAAGGTCGGGGAAGGATAGGTAAACTCCCACACGAGGTCGCCGGTATGCACATCTAGGGCGCGCAGTGCGCCGCTACCCTGCTCGGCGTCGATTACTGCAGTACCGCCAAAATTCGACTGCCCAGGCGTATTGGCGGGCTCCTCCGGCACGTAAGTGGCACAGGTTTCCCTCGCAGTAAGAATGAACAACTCCAAAGCAGGATAAAAAGTAGGCGGCATGAAGTTGGTCGAACCCCAGGGGTCGGGCAAGCAACCCTGACCGCCGTCGTTTAGAATAATCGGTCTCCCGTCCGCGTCCAGCTCCCTGGCCCAGGTGGTCGCGGTAAACGGCTTACCCAATAGCAATTCCCCGGTGACCCGATCAAGCACATAGAAAAACCCATTGCGATTGCCCAGCATCACTACGCGCCGAGGCTGGCCCTGCCATTCAATTTCCGCCAGCACGGGCATATGGTTCGAATCCCAATCGTTCAGATCATGGGGTGTAAACTGGTAATGCCATTTTAATTCGCCGGTATCAGCATCCAGGGCGACAAGGGAATTGGAATACAAATTGTCGCCAGGACGGGAGTCGCCATAATAGTCTGGATTGGGGTTACCGACGCCCCAGTAAATCAGGTTCAGATCAGGGTCGAAGCTGCCGTTCATCCAAGTGCCCCCGCCACCGGCGGCCAGCACTTCAGGATCATCAGGCCAGGTTTCACTGCCCGGCTCGCCCGGCCCCGGAATGGTGTTGAAGCGCCAGATTCGCTCTCCGGATATCGGATCGAAGGCATCGATAAAGCCGCGAGTGCGATACTCACCGCCGGAGATGCCTACGATGATTTTATCTTCCAATACCAGTGGAGCGAGAGTTGCGGCATAGCCGACTTGGTAATCTGAGAGTTCCCGGTCCCAGAGTATGTCGCCATTGCGTCGGTCGAAAGCCAGTAAATGTGCGTCCAGGGTCACCATAAACAGGCGCTCCCCCAGCATGCCAAATCCACGATTCACCGGCGCGCTGGCGCCATAGGTGAGATCACTCGGCAAATTGCGGCGATAGCGCCAGAATGTCCGACCGCTGCGGGCATCAATAGCCCAGGCCAGATTATTGGAACCGGTGACATAGAGCACCCCATCGTCTGCCAAAGGCGTGGTCTCGAAGCCACGGCCGCGTGTTGTTGTGCCAGTTTGAAAAGTCCAGATTGGTCTGAGCGTCGATACATTTTCCGGCGTAATCTGCGCCAGAGGGCTGTGCCGCTTTCCGCTGTAATCTCCCGAATAGGTCAGCCAGCGCTCGGGGTCAGAAAACCCGGCCAGGATATCTTCGTAACTGGGGCCAGATTGCGCCAGGACAGGTAGTTGAGGAACACAGACCATAGCGAGGGCCAGAAGTATTCTAATAGCCAGTTTTGTCATTGCGCTGCGCCACTCTGCAAGTAGTTTAGGATATTGTGAAGATCGGAGTCGCTCAGGGCAGTCNGGGAAAAAGGGGGCATTACTGACTGCTGCAAGCGCTCCAGGCTCTGCAGCTCGGTTTTTTGAAAACCTCGCAGACGCTGTCGCCCATCCAACATTTGCAAGGAGAAAGCATCCTCGCTCTTGAGCACGCCCTGCACTTCTTCGCCCCCAGAAGTTACGACCCGCACGGGTTTAAAGCCGCGCCCAATAATTACACTGGGTTGCCGAATGGATGCCATGATCGACTCCAATGATCTCCGCGTGGTGATGGCGTTCAGATTTGGCCCCAAACTACCACCCTTGCCATGAGCACGGTGACAGTCCGAGCAATTCATCCGGAATGCTTCCGCACCAGCGGCCACATCTCCCCCAGGCAGATCAGTAACGCCTGCTACAGCAACATCCTGTAGATAGGACACCAGCATCCAGAGTTCGGAATCGATGAGCTTGTGGGGTGGCATGATGCTGCCCGGCACACCATCACGGATAGTGGAAAAGACCTCACTCACACTTAGGTCGCGCTTACTCCAGATCATGGTCAGATCAGGGGCGTCAATGGTTGCTATCCCCTTAGCGTCGGCGCCATGGCAGGTGGCACACTGCGCTCGAAACAGGCTTCCCCCGCCAGTGATCGCGCGCGAATTGCCCTCCAGCGGATTGACGCTTTGTGCCTGACTGATNCCAGTCAGGCAGATCAGCAAGCCGAGCAAAATGATCCTCGCCGAGGTGCAGCTTACGAGGTGGGAAGTAAAGTCGCGAAGGGTCATTGTTAAACTGTGGCTCCCNGGCTGTTTAATTCAATCTTCTTGTTTCGTTCTTACTTTTGTTCTTGATTTACTGCGTCTTATTCTTGATTTATTGCTTCTTATTTATCGTTTTACCGCTTGTTTCACTGCCGATTAAAGCAGTTTTTTTAGCCAGCCCAGAATATGACGCAGGCTGGAAAGGTCTGAAGATAGCTGATGTGCGCCCCGTGCGGCAACAAGGCAACAATTCCTATTGCCCAATCCTAACCGATCGCCACTTTCAGAGAACTTGATCAGAACCTGGAATAGCTTGCGGGCGGTAGCATTAGCCAGTTATTGCTGATATGTTCTAGCCATTCCCAATAACAATATCGGAGAGCAACATGAGTTCTAATCCGAAAAATATCAAAGAAATAGTGACCTCTGTCTGTGCCGCCGCTGCCCTTGGGCTTGGCGTACTGGCATTTCAGACCGATATCATCTCTGCCCAATCCAGTAATTTTCAGGGCGGCGCCCCGCAAGTCACACAAGGACCGGACGATGCACGCTATATCCGCATTCTGTTCCCGGCTGGCGTGCGCTCATCCTGGCATAGCCATACCTGGGGTCAGCTGTTGATGATTGAAGAAGGTATCGGACTCCATCAGATTCGCGGCCGCGCCATTGAAGAATTTCAGCCTGGCGAGCCATTCTGGACGCCGTCCGGTGTTGAACACTGGCATGGCGCTCACCCGGACGTTGACGCGCTGCAGCTAACAATTTACGAAGGCACGGTAAACTGGTTAGAGCCTACCACCGATGAACAATACGCCGGCGTGAGATATCGCCCCATGTCACGTTCATCTAACTAGGATTCACCGCTCCATCCAAAAAAGCGAACCCTCGGGCTTCGCTTTTTTTGGCCAGAAAAACCGCAGCAAGCTAGCCGCTAGTCTGGCCTCATTAACTCTACAGTGTAATAGGGATCCAGCGTATCGATGGCAGCTAGGGGCTGGCTGTTTACATCCCATTTAAAGAGCTGGGCTGTGATGCGGTCACGCTCAAAATCCACCAGGGTGAATCCATGCTCTTCCAGAGGCGCCACTTGTTCCTCGAAACTCAGATACTTTGAAGGCTGCGCTCCTACCCCCCTGACCACCGAAGGAAATCCGCGAATCGACGTCCCTATCGGCCCACTCAGCACATTGGTAATGGGATTGGCGCTAAAATCCAGTGCGCCCGCACCAAGCATGGTTCCCACTCCGGTCGCGTGCAAATCCCCGCTCATGATAAAAGGATTGCGGTGCGTCATATTCGCCAGACCCGACATGATGCGATCATGTTGATCCAGCCAACCTTGTTGCCATTCCGGTTTGGGAATCGACGTTGTCAGTTCGCCTGATTCAGGATGCAGTGCATCGGGATACCACTCACCCCATTTACCGGCAGTCCAGCCGGGCGGGTTAGAAGGCACGTGCACCAGGTGGCGCGATTCGCGAGACGCTGTACGCTCCAGCAGCCANCCCTCGACATTGCTGTCGAGAAAAGCCGCATTGGACTGGCCTACTCGCAGCGTCCGTCTCACATCATAGAGCAACACCTCCAATAAGTCGCCGTAACGCAGCGTGCCATAGCTTTCGGATAAATCCCCGCGCACACTGCTGTGAGAGTAGGGTAATCCCGGTGACCGAAAAGGATCCGATAGAAATTCAGGGTAATACAGTTGCTGAGTGGTTCTGGCCAACTGAAGCTGAAACCATTCAACTGGATAGGTTAGAGGCGAATCGTTTTCCCAGTGATCATGATCATCTTGCAGGAAATACATCGGCGTCGAGCGAAAATCTGTTCCGTACAAGGGGGTAATCTGCGGGCCGGCAGCGAGTTTCAGAGCCTGCTCGTTATNGTCACCCATGACCCGAGCAGCAAAATCAAAATTGGACTCTCGACCGGCCGCGCTTAGCTCTCCAGCCTGCTCCCCCTGCCAGGTATGCAAATCCCAATAGATATGATCGCCGTTGGCGATCGCTGCCTGGGGTGCGAATGAGAGAGCGCGGCGCAACAGGCGGCGGCGAATAGCCATGGGAAGATTGCCGCGGCGGTCGCCTATTCCGAAATAATCGCCACTTGGTCCGCCAGCACAGGTGTAAAATAGCACGCGGACCGATTCCGGCGTGTGACTTGCTGCAGGAAACGTTGAGATTGGCCAGGGTTCGCACAGTGCGGCGCCACCGGCCTCCTCCAGGCGCAGCTCATAAGCTGTGTCCGGGCGCAAATCCTCGGCATAAAATTGCCAGAACTCTCCCGCCGTATCATTCTGCAAACCCGAAATAATCTGACTACTGCCGCCACCGTTTATGCGCAGCCGGGGCTGTTGCGAAAGCGGTGCACTAAAGGAAGTCTTTATCAATAAGTGGGACTCACTTACTGCAGGCAACAAATGCCTGACTTTCCCGGCATCCCAATCATCCACTGGACCCACATCCAGTTCCTGTTGCGCCAGCAGGGTTTGCCATGGCCAGGNTGACAGCCACGCACCTCCCATGGCTCCGGCACTGCCACGCAAAAAACGGCGTCGATTCAGCATAGACATCGCGTTGACTTTCCTACTCTTGTTATTTTTTTGCACATGATCTGCTACCCATAATGACCCGCGCATTTGCGGCAAACCCTACCACAACGATTTCTAAATTTCCCTGCAGAGCTTAATTCATAGACCCGTGAGCATTTGCCCAGCAAAGACTTACTCCTTATACTCCTTTCACAATTCTGGGAAACCTTAGCCTCTGGCTAATCTCTACAGGAGAAATTCATGGGACAGTCTTCATACCGCATACTCTCACTCGCTGCAACAGCGTTACTGGTCAATGCCTGCAGCGAACCCGCACCACCCCCTGAGCCAGAATTAAGTTTCGAAGAATCCCTGCAGCAACAGCTGATTCAGGCGCAACCCGGTGATGTGATTGAGATTCCCGCAGGCACCCATGAACTCACGCGCGGTCTTTCGCTTACTGTCGATGGTGTGACGATTCGAGGTCAGGGCATTAACAGTTCGGTGCTGTCCTTTAAAAACCAGGCCCAGGGCGCCGAGGGTCTGCTGGTCAACGCGGACAACTTTGCTATTGAAGATCTTGCCATTGAGGACACGGTTGGCGACGCCATTAAGATCAATGAAAGTGAAAACGTGATAATTCGCAATGTGCGCACCGAGTGGACTGGCGGCCCGCTGACGACTAACGGCGCCTACGGAATCTATCCGGTGCAGTCCAGCAATATCCTGATTGAGGGCGCTGTAGCAATAGGCGCTTCCGATGCCGGCATCTACGTGGGTCAGTCAACCCAGATCATCGTGCGCAATTCACGGGCCGAGTACAATGTGGCGGGAATTGAAATTGAAAATTCTACCTTCGCCGACGTCTATGACAACGTGGCAACTAACAACACAGGTGGAATTCTGGTGTTCGATTTGCCCAATCTGCCAGTGCAGGGTGGCCGCAATACCCGAGTATTTAATAACCAGATCATCAACAATAACGTGGCCAACTTCGCACCAGAAGGCAACATTGTGGGCGAGGTCCCCACCGGCTCCGGACTCATGGTATTGGCCAATGACAGTATCGAGGTATTTGGCAACGAATTTACTGACAACGACAGCGCCAACATCNTGATTATTAGTTACTTCATGACTGAGCGGCCTTTCGAAGATTCAAACTACGATCCGTTTCCCGAGACCATCTACATTCACGACAACGTTTTCAGTGGCGGCGGCAGTCAGCCTGACTCAGAGCCACTACAGGCGTTGCAGACGGCAACCGGACAGGACGTGCCTGATATCGTTTGGGACGGCATCACACTGCCAGGTAAATCCGCCGAAGATACTCTTTGTTTTGCAGACAACGGCGACATCAGTTTTGTGAACCTTGACGCCGCTAACGGTTTCGCAGCACCTTCATTCGACGCCAGCGCTCATGACTGTAGCTTGCCAAGCCTTTCGGTAATATCTTTGAGTTCAAACGCGGATTAAAATTATGAGTTCATGGCGCTTTATTGCAGTAGGCGCTTTACTGCTGTTTTCACTGCTATCCTGCAGTGAATCCACTCCAACATTCCATGCCAGCGAAAACCCGGCGCGTCTATCGGACTGGAATCTGTTCGAACTGACACCAGCAAGCCTGACACCTACTTCCCACACCATGGTGTTCAGGCCTGCTAATCAATTGTTTACCGACTATGCGCAGAAACTTCGCAGCATTTGGATTCCTNATGGCGCCCNGGCCTCACTGATTGATGGAGAGTTGTCCTATCCCNTAGGAACAGTGGTGAGTAAAACTTTCTACTATCCTGCCAATGCTTCGGGAAATTTGTTGCGCACCGAGGAAGTAATTGCCGAATCAATAGATCTTGACAACAACAAATTGATTGAAACACGATTATTGGTCAGAAGAGAGACTGGGTGGGATGCCTTTCCCTATGTATGGAATGAAGAAGGTACCGAGGCATTCCTGCGAGTCGCCGGCACCAGCAAGCCCATGCAGTTAATGAGTGACACCGGAAACATTGATTTCGTCTACTTCGTGCCAAATGAAAACCAGTGCGCGGGCTGCCACGTCACTGAACATCCAGACGGTGACATGCATCCACTCGGTGCCGTGGCGACCCAGCTCGCGGCCTCATTTACCTATCCGGATGACATCGCTAATTCCCAGTTAAGCGCCATGGTTGAACGCGGCTGGCTGGAGGCGCCTGCCGATTTGCTTGCCCCTACTTCCTGGCTTGATCCCAGTGAAACATTAGAAGACCGGGCCCTGGCCTACCTGAACATGAATTGTGGCCACTGCCACAACCCGGAGGGTGCTGCCGACACTTCAAACCTGATTCTCACCGGACAACACGAGCAGATCGTCAATATGGGCGTATGCAAACCTCCCGTGGCTGCCGGAGGTGGTGCTGGTGACCGACTCTATAGCATCGTGCCGGGTGAACCGGAGCAGTCCATCCTCTTATACCGCATGCAGTCAAACAAACCCGATGAAATGATGCCTGAACTGGGACGCGCTCTGATTCACGCTGAAGGCNTAGAGCTGATTAGCAGCTGGATTGCAACATTGTCCGGGGACTGCAGTTAAACTTCAGGGCACTATCTACCCACTGCAACTGCGAATCTCGCTGTTTGCTTGACAGCTGCATCACTTCACACCGGCCAAACTGTTCGAAATGACAGCCCGAGTGGTCATAAAGGGCATAGATCTTGGGATCAAGTGCCCTCAGCTTGCTGCAGAATGACAGATCCATCCCCTGTCTTGCGATACCCCCCCTTATCGCATTCGCGCAGAAAGCTTGCTTAACCGCCTCCAGCAGCCGCCCACGCAATTCAGCACCAACCGCGCCCGGTGTGAGTCATGAATAATAAGACTCGTGGCTTTTCCGCGGCTTTCCGTTAAAGTTAGGTACCTTGAACAATAAATAATAATTCTTATGCCTAAAATTGGCATCCTGTTTCTGTTACTTGCACTACCGATCGCACTACTGCAATCATGCAGTGACCAGGTTGGCCAGCGCCGCACCTATGTATTGACTACCGGCACCACCGGCGGCACTTTCTATCCGGTTGGCGTTGCCCTGTCTACACTTGTCACGGCACAACCCCGGGCAGAGTTTTCCCTAACCGCCATCAGTTCTGCTGGCTCCATGGAAAATATCAAACTCCTGCGTGACAACCAGGCCCAGTTTGCTCTGGTGCTTGCAATCTTTGCCGCCTGGGCCTACGAAGGTGAAGGACCTATTCGTAGCCCCCAATCCAATCTGCGCAGCATTAGNGCAATGTGGCCAAANGTAGAGCACTTTGTACTACATTCCGATCTGGTGACAANTGGCACGGTAAAAGANCTGGATCANCTTGATGGCGAGCGCTACGTCTTGGGTGCNCGCAATTCCGGNGCTGAACATACCGGCATCTATATTCTCGAGGCACTGGGCATAGACTATCTGAGTAAATTCAGTCTGGGGTACATGGCATATGGCGCTTCAGCCAGCGCCATGCAGGATGGCAACATTGTTGGCATGAACGTGCCAGCTGGCCCTCCGGTCACAGCAATCACTCAGGCTTTTGCCCAGATGAGAAACGACATGACCGTACTGGATTTCAGTGAACAAGAAATTGCGGCCATCAATCAGCGCTATCCCTTATGGCAAGCTTTTGAATTGCCGCCCGAAACCTACCCCTACCAGAAGCAGTCGATTAACACGGCAGCAAGCCCCAACGTCCTAATTGTGAGGGAGGACGTCTCTGAACAAACAGTGTATGACCTGACTCGAATGCTTTGGGAAAACCTCGCCACGCTGCAGCAGATTCACAGCGCCACTCGTTCCATGGTGTTGGAGGAAGCACTGCAAGGCATTCCTGTCCCGCTACACCCTGGCGCACTGCGCTACTACCGTGAACAGAATGTAGCCGTACCCAATGCATTGCTGCCACCGACACGGNCACCTAAACCAGCATTATCTAACTAGAAAGTTGAAATAGGTATCTGGATAAGGCTCATTCTCGAGAGTGAAGTGCCACCATTCCTCTCTTAGTGACATAAATCCATGTTTGGTCATGAGCGCGCGCAGCAGCGCACGATTGACTCGCTGCTGTACAGTTACCGCATCGCTCTCCCCCCAGGAAGTCAGGTCGAAGAAATCCCACGGTGTTCCCATATCCAATTCACGGCCGGAGGCCAGGTCAAACAAAGTGAGATCGAGAGTCGAGCCGCGAGAATGACCAGAGCGCGCTGCGATGTAACCATCACGAAATAAGTTGGCCTTTTCTACATTGGGGTAGTAACGCGCCTTCATCCTGGTATCTGCCAGGTCTTCGGCCCAGGCGACNAAATGATCGACCGCCTGCTGGGGACGATAGGCATCGAATACCTTGATACCAAGACCGAACACCTTGGCGTCTAATATGACGCCCTGAAGGGCCTCTCTGGCTTCCCGAGTGAGGTAGATAAGCGAGGCTTCATAGCCATTAATCGCTTCACCCACAAAATTATCAGTCGTAAAGTAGCGCACATCAGTCTGCACACCCGGCGTAGCAGGCAGGTTAACGAAGCACGCCGAAGAACAGGGGTCCGAGGCCTGACAAGCTCCGAGCAGCAATACGGCGCACAGCAGGCTCATCCTGACGGTGACTGGTTTCATCTGATTTCGATACCTTTTTGGGTTTATTGGGATTGGGTTTTTTGCTGTGGGGCTACAAGCTAAACCAGTCCCCAAGCGCACGCAAGCCACGACTCGAGACTCATAGCATTGGGCATGGCCTGAGCTTTTCGGTATCATCATCGGCGATTTCGAGGCTGCGCACGTAATGAAGACTATTGGCATGTTGGGTGGTATGAGCTGGGAGTCCACCAGCACTTATTACCGGCTAATAAACGAGGGTATTAAAACTTCACTAGGGGGACTTCACTCTGCGAAGATCGCCATGTACTCCGTCGATTTCGATGAAATCGAGAAACTACAGCATGCGGATGACTGGGACGCAACTGCAGTGATCCTGACCTATGCTGCAAAATCTATTGAAGCCGGAGGTGCAGATTTTTTGCTTATTTGTACCAACACCATGCACAAGGTGGCGCCGGAGATTGAGGCCCAGATCGGCATCCCATTACTCCACATCGCCGATGCCACAGCACTGCAATTACAGCGGGACGGCATTGAAAAAGTTGGCCTGCTGGGCACCCGCTTCACTATGGAACAGGGCTTCTACAAGAACCGACTCACAGACAAATTCGGCATAGAGGTAGTTACGCCTGCGCAGCCTGAACGCGATAGCATTCACCGGGTCATTTATGAAGAACTGTGTCTGGGGAAGATTTCTGATTCATCTCGGCAGCAATACCTGGAGATTATCGAAAAACTGGGCNCCGCAGGTGCGCAGGCAGTGATACTTGGCTGCACAGAAATCGCGCTATTAGTTGAGCAGAAGCACACAAGCACTCCGCTATATGACACCACGCAACTGCACTGCGAAGCCGCGGTGCAGTTTGCCACGGCTTAAGGAATAAGACTGTGCTTGAAACCTTTGTTGTAGCCATGGCTACGTTCTTTGCAACCATCGGGCCCCTGGATGTAGCCGCGGTGTTCGCAGGCCTTACCGCTTCAGTCCCCAGNAAGCGTCGGCGCCAGATGGCAGTGCGCGGCACCATGATTGCTGGCGGCATTCTTGTCCTGTTCGCGCTGATCGGCGAATTCATCTTATCTGGGCTGGGTATTTCCCTGGCAGCGTTACGTACCGCTGGCGGAATCCTGCTGCTGCTGATCGGGATTGATATGGTTTTTGCCAGAAGTTCAGGCAGCACTTCGACCACCGATGAGGAAGAGGAAGAGGCNAGGGCTAAGCAGGATATCTCTGTATTTCCCCTGGCCACACCACTGATTGCAGGACCAGGCGCCATGGGCGCGGCGATCCTTTTGATGGCCGACACCGAAGGCAATTTGGCACTGCAAGCGGTAGTGCTGGCCAGCATCCTCCTGATAATGCTGGCAACCCTGCTCATGTTATTGCTATCGGGCCAGATTCATCGTCTATTTGGCACCACTGGCATGCACGTGGTTAGCCGCGTCATGGGTGTGCTGCTGTCAGCGCTGGCGGTGCAGTTTGTCTTCGACGGCATTGCCGAGAGTGGCTTGTTGGCCGCTGGCTGACTCAGGGTGTAGACTGAGCTGCGACATTTCGCTTTCAGCGCCATCGCAGGAGCTTATAGATATGCCCGATACCGCCATGACCCGCCGCCGGTTTTTGCAGACCAGCACCAGTGCAGCGGCACTGTGGATACCCGCTAGCGTGAACAGCTATACCCACCAAGAAATTCAGGACCTGTATGTTGACGGCAGCATGCAGGCAAACGTGTCAAAATGGGAATTAGACACTCCCTCTCTCTGTGTCGACCTGGACGCGCTGGAGGCAAATATTGCCACCATGCAGGATACGCTGACCCGCAACGGTATCGCCAGCCGACCACACGGGAAAACCCATAAGAGTCCCACCATAGCCCGCATGCAATTAGATGCGGGCGCAATTGGAATTTGCGCCGCAAAAGTTAGTGAAGCCGAGACCATGTTTCAGCATGGCATTGATGCAGTCTTGATGACCACTACCAACGTCACCGCCACCAAAATCAGGCGCGCCATGAATCTGCGTCACGCCAACCCGCTGTTTATCCAGGCCACCGATAGCGAACAGA
This sequence comes from Gammaproteobacteria bacterium, assembly GCA_002684935.1. Taxonomy (GTDB): domain Bacteria; phylum Pseudomonadota; class Gammaproteobacteria; order Pseudomonadales; family Pseudohongiellaceae; genus UBA9145. The sequence continues at coordinate 26,163 of NYWC01000053.1, read as the reverse complement.
ATGCGCGCCTGCTGTCAGAGGCAGCGGTCAGCATGGGCATCACCGCCGACGTGGTGGTGGACGTTGACCCTGGCGGCCACCGAACCGGCATCGCGCCAGGGCAGCCCGCCCTGGCATTGGGCCAACTCATAGACCAATTACCAGGCCTGACTTTGAAGGGTTTGCTCTGTTACGACGGTGGTTCCCAGCATGTGAAGGGATTTGCTGCCCGCCGCGAGCAGACCCTGGAGCGTCTGCTTGGTGCANCTGAAACTTTTGATCTGCTTAACAGCAGCGGACTCAATACAGAAATATTCAGCGGTGGCGGCACCGGCAGTTATAACATTGATCATGAGACCCGGGGGCTGACAGACGTTCAAGTGGGCAGCTACGTTTTTATGGACGCGCAGTATATGGACATCGGTAGTGCCGATAACGACCAACTCTATGCCGACTTCGTGCCGTCCCTGACGATTATGACTACCGTTATCAACGACCAGTATCCTGGCCGCTGCACCACCGACGCCGGCGCCAAGGCCTGCACCATTAATCGGCCCTGGCCCCGAGTAAAGGGTGAAGCCGGCATGAGCTATACGTCCGGTTCAGACGAATTTGGCACCTTGCGCTATGAGGAAGAACCGTCGCGCACTTATAAGGTGGGTGACAAAATCGAACTCATCGTTTCCCACTGTGATCCGGTGGCCAATCTCTACAATAATCTCTATGCGGTGCGGGGAGAGCGCGTTGAGGCTATCTGGCCGATTGCAGCGCGCGGCATGTCTACTTGAACCAATCAGTGCCCCCTGAAAACCCTCTACCTGTTGCTGAGCCAAAGCCTTAGTTTGGTTTCAAGCGGTGGCCGCAATCAGACTATTGAGCTTGGGCTCAGGCTGACCTAATCTTTGCACATGGAATAAGAGATTCCTGAAGATGTCAGAATCAAAAGTAAACGGCAACGATGGAGATCCGATTGATTTTTACCAGCGATAAACCCAATGTAGAAATTCCAGCCACCGACCTGACGTCGGTCGTGCTGCGCAGAGTAGACGAGCTGGCCGACAAGCCAGCACTCATTGATGGCCCCACAGATCGTACCCTCACCTATGCGCAGCTGCGCACTCAGGTAAAGATCCTCGCCACTGGGTTAAACCAACGCGGGTTTAAGAAGGGCGATGTACTGGCTTTATTTTGCCCAAACGTTCCAGAGTATGCGGTTATCTTTCTTGGCGTTGCCTCTGTGGGCGGGATTAATACTACAGTAAATTCACTCTACTCCACACCAGAACTCATTCATCAGTTCAACGATTCGGGTGCCAGATTCCTGATCACGATCCCGCAGTTTATGGATCGCGCTATTCCTGCAGCGCAAGCAACTGGCATCGAAGAAATCTTCGTTCTGGGCGAGGCCGAAGGAGCGACTCCTTTTACCGAACTAATGCAAAACGACGGCAATGCCCCGCAGGTCGAAATCAACTCCAGCGAAGACCTGGTAGCACTTCCCTACTCTAGTGGGACCACCGGCCTTTCAAAAGGCGTCATGCTTACCCACGAGAATCTTATTGCTAATATGGTTTTAACCTGCGAGATGAACGCGCTAACCGACGAGGATCGCATGCTCGGCGTGCTGCCGTTCTTTCACATTTATGGTATGGTGCTAATCCTAAATCTTGCGATCTACCGCGGCATAACGTTGGTCACCATGCCTCGCTTTGATATGCAGCAGTTTCTCGAACTCGTGCAGAAACACCGAATCACCAGCCTCAATCTAGTGCCCCCACTTATTCTTGGCCTCGCTAAGCAGCCCATAGTGGATAAATACGACCTCTCCAGCGTGAGGATTATCGGTTCAGGCGCTGCACCGCTTGGTCCTGAATTGGAAAAAGCCTGCGGAAAGCGTCTTCAGTGTGACATCTATCAGGGCTATGGTCTTACCGAGGTTGCTGGTGCATCCCATGTCAACAACGCAGACGCGCCCCCGGAGAAACAGGGCTCAGTGGGCAAGGTGCTTCCCAATACGGAAACCCGAATCATCGATACTGAAACCGGCGCCGAACTTGGAGTAAATGAGAGAGGTGAAGTCTGCATACGGGGACCTCATATCATGCCTGGTTATCTCAACAACCAGGAGGCAACCGATGGCTGCATAGACAAGGACGGCTGGTTTCACACTGGCGACATTGGCTTTGCCGATGAAGACGGCTATTTCTTCATCGTCGATCGGGTCAAAGAATTGATTAAATATAAGGGCTACCAGGTTGCACCTGCGGAGCTGGAAGCTATTCTTCTGGCTCACCCTGACATTGCCGATGCAGCGGTAATTCCCAGCCCCGACGAAGAGGCTGGAGAGGTACCAAAAGCCTTTGTAGTGCGCACGGGAGATATTAGCGCACAAGAAATCTTGGATCATGTGGCCAGCATAGTAGCGCCCACCAAGAAGATTCGCTTACTTGAATTTGTAGACGAAATACCTAAGTCAGCGGCCGGTAAAATACTGCGGCGCATCTTGGTAGAAAAAGAACGAGCGAGACTGGCAGGTTAGTCAGGCGTTTACGACAGCATGGATTCTGCAACTCATCAAGTCTGCGCAGAAATTGCGCCTTACATTTGGAATATATTCCACTACCAGGATTTTGTGCCAGACACTCCATAAAAAGAATCGTGCCCACCGGCCACGTATTCCTGATTTTGGGATTGGACGGATGCGAACGCCATACCTTTGACAATAATCGCCTGAAAGAAAATGCGAGCTATAGCGAGGCATGGATTTCAGGCGTGCACTGCAACTATATTTCGATTTCTGAACATCAGAATTCAGAAATGCTGGTGGTATAGTCCTAACCATTCGACTGCTTTCCATTTTGCATGCCGCCACGGACCTGACCAATGAACAGGTCATCCCGGCTCATGAAATCTTTGGCGATTCTGTATACGACCTGCGCAAACAAATGGCGAGTGCGGCAGATACTCAGAAAGTGTTTGCATTAATGGAAGTCAGGCTTCTGAACGGCTTCGATAAATCGATCCTAACAAGCCACTGCAGGAGATAGTCGCATGACGGTCATTTAACTACGGGCAAAAAAAAGGGCTGACAAAAGTCAGCCCAAGCCTCTAGGGAAAATAACCGGGCTGGCGCCCGGCTAGTAGGACAGCTTTCAACTTTAAAACGCCCCGATCGATTATATGGATCACATCGTTATCGATTTCAAAATCAGAAGCAACAATAGTCGCATTGCCGACACGCACACCATCTCGTGCATCGTCGCTTAGCGCTGCCCTGAACGCTATCAACTTCAGCAGTTTGGCCTGCGATGTCAGTGGACATCAGCTTGCCGGGTACGACGTGGTAGGTTAGAACTGCAACCCGCGAGTCTTTTTTTCTGTCTTTAGCAGGCTTTCGACTGCGCCAGCAGACAGCCCAACGACAGATTCGAAAGAAGGTGCGAAAACCGTAAAAGAGCGTCGCCTCTCAAAACATCTACCAGACAAGCTGATCGGACAGCAGCCACCAACTTGTGATGGGTGCCCGCACTAGCTGAGGCACCCATTTGTCTTCAGATTCAACAGGAACACTTGTGAATGCGATGGGTAGAGCTGTGTTTAGCTCCAGAATCATTCAATACGTAATTGTCANGGCATGTCTCCATGCATAGTCACGATGAACCCGCGAAAAANTCGCTGTAATGAAAAGGAAACTAAATAATTTGAATCAGCCCGGGCCTAACGTGTCCAGAGCACTGCGGATCACAAATTAATTCAAATAATCAAACCTCCGCTGGTTTGGCTNTATCTGTTNAGTGAATCTGATCTGACAACAAAAAAGTGGCGTTGTTAGCGAGTTGAGATGTTAAAATAATGNGACGCTTCTACATTATATTATTGTCATACTTGTGAACACTTTTTTGCCATGCCAACTCTCGAAACCATAGACTGCCCGAAACCCAACGTCCTGATAACCGGTGCCAGTGGCATGGTTGCGTCTACACTGGCTCCTCGACTCGAGCAAGCAGGATATTTTGTGTACAAGTTAAGTCGCACCGATATGTCCGCCCCTTTTTACTTTGATCCGTTAGCCGGACGCATGCGCTTAAACGGAGATATCCCACTCGATGCGGTTATAAATCTGGCGGGTGCAAATATTGCAGATCGTCGCTGGACGCCGGCGCAGAAAGAAAAAATATTGCAGAGTCGCCGGACTACAACCCAGCAGCTTTGCGAAACTCTGGCAGCCATGCCTATGCCTCCAAAGGTGTTGCTATCAGCCTCTGCAATAGGTTTCTACGGTGGCCAACAACACGACCCTGTGGACGAATCCGGAAGTGCCGGCGAGGACTTTCTCGCGAAAGTTTCCATTGAATGGGAGCAGGCAACAAAGCCAGCGATTGCAGCAGGCATTAGNACTGTCGTGTTACGATTTGGCCTNGTGCTGGATAGATCTGGTGGCGTCATCAAGAATCTGGTTATGCCTGGCGGTCTGATGGTGGTTGGACGCCTGGGCGACGGACAGCACAAGATGAGCTGGATCAGCCTGGACGACGCGATTAAGGTGATGCTGGCGGCCCTGACTAATGATCAGTTCTCTGGCGCGTTAAATGTAGTAGCACCTCAAGTCGTCAGCAACCGCGAATTTGCAAGCGCTCTTGGCAAAGCCAAACGCAGGCCGACAATGCCGCCTATCCCTGCACCTATCGTTCGCTTGATGTTTGGAGAAATGGCCGATGCGGCTCTGCTCGCCAGCTCAAATATTCACTCGAGCCGGATGCAAGAACTTGGCGTATCTTTGGATTATCCCGACATCGACAGCGCCCTGCAGAAGTGCTGCGCCTGAAAGTTTAATGCTATGACCCTCTAATCCTTAACGCAGCTCCATAAGTGAGTAACCAATACCGTCCGGCGCAGAGCCAGCAGGCAGGCACCCCACGATCTGTCTGGTCTAAATATCGATTACCGCAATCCGCTTCTGACTGGACAACGACGGAAACAGGGTGCGATCATCTGGATGNAGCACCACACCCTGGGGTTGAGCTCCAGGGAGATCCATCCTTTCAATTTCTTCCATGTCGGCGACCTCAAAAAAGCNCAGGGACTCGTTACCAGAGTCTGGCNTGATGGCAAGCCTCTCATCGCGAGCCAGCAGGATCCNGTATGGCCNGGANAATCCTTGCCACTGCGCCAGCTGCTGTTCTGAACNCACATCATATACCTTGNCCACTTCGTCATCATTGCTTCCAACCCAAACCTGGCTACCCATGCGATTGGTCTGAATCGCTTNCGGCCGCGCTGGCACATTCAGGCTNCTGACAAATTCACATGCCACAAGATTGATGATAGATACATCATCAAAACCGCCGTTACTGGTGCAGGCGGTTCTACCATGGGCGGAAACTGCCACCANATGGNAACCAGGCCGCTGCGTTCCTACTTCACCGGTAATTTCGCCGCGATGAAAATCCACAGTTACCAGTTTGCGGCTCGATTCCGACGTGATTACCACGCTGCGTTCTCCCAGAAGCAAAACAATGCCATGTGGGCGCGGATAATCGCTGAGATCAATCGTGCGNACCACCTCTGGTATCGAGATATCGGAAACGGTGANGCTGTTTCCGCCACTGNAATCGGCGCCCATCGCNGGTGACTACCAGCTCATGAGGTCCTCGCCCAGTTGGTAATGTCGCCACAATGCTNCCACTGGCGAGGTCGATAAAGGAGGCATCATGGCCGCTCTTGTTCNACACAACAATCGTGCCNTTCAGACCAGAGGGTGCCTGTCCAAGGCTCGCCAGACCCCAGCTCAGCATTAGCAGGGGCGCAACCAGGGNAATCAATAAGCTGCGGTGTTTCATATGANTTTTCCAGTATGCNTGTTTTNAAGCTCAGATGAGCAAGTTACANCCAACTATAATGAACGCCATCGCCTCTACAAAGATCCTCTGCAACAGANAAGAGANGAGTGTATGTTCCGTGAATAGATTTACTGCGATGAGTAGAGTCGTTATGGTCAGAACGATTAACGCGGCCGCCAGGTAGGCATTAATCGCATCAGCCAGGCCAGCAAGAAGGTGCCAGCCAACTGAGTCACCAGCCCCCAACATGAAACAAAGCTCCGTGCTGATACCCACTTACCTCCAGCTAACACCAGTTTTTATTGCTTCCATAATTATCCTCCGAGGTTNGTTTTTAGTTCCCTACCTGTCTTTTCAGCACTCCGNAGTTAGCCGAATCCCTGGGTCAACGTTTGTTTAGGCTGTCTGGCAACAGCTCCTAAAANTGNGTACNCTAGCAANCTCCATTNTTAGCGCGAGGACTCACATGAGAACCNTTACCCGGCTTTTAACCATCTCGATTTTCGCTCTCACCACAGCCACCGCAGCAACTGCTCAAACAGGCTTCAGTGGCCTGAAAGCTGAAGCCGTTGCTGGTGTCGATGATCGCGCAAAAATGGTGCAGGAAATTGTCGACAGCCTGTTTTCTTTCTCCGAACTTGGGTTCCAGGAGTTTGAAACCCAGCGCTACCTGACAGCAATTCTCGAAGCAAACGGCTTCAGCGTGGAAGCCGGTGTTGCTGCTATTCCCTCTGCCTGGTGGGCCACCTGGGGCAGCGGCGAACCAGTCATCGCGCTCGGTTCCGATGTCGATGGCATTCCTCGCGCTTCGCAAATGCCGGGTGTCGCCTACCGCCAGCCCATGATCGAAGGTGCGCCGGGTCATGGTGAAGGCCATAACTCAGGCCAGGCGGTNAACATCGTTGCAGCACTCGCGGTCAAGGGCATCATGGAACGAGAAAACCTGCCCGGAACTATCGTATTGTGGCCAGGAATTGCCGAAGAACTGCTGGGCACCAAGGCCTGGTATGCGCGCGATGGCCTGTTTGAAGACGTCAACGCCGTGCTGTTTACCCACGTCTCAAACAACCTGAGCGTAAGCTGGGGCCAGGCGCGAGGAACTGGCCTNGTTTCAGTNGAATACATGTTTGATGGAATCGCCGCCCACGGCGCAGGCGACCCATGGGATGGTCGCAGTGCACTTGATGCGGTTGAGTTAATGAATATCGCCTGGAACTTCAGGCGCGANCATTTGCACCCGCTGCAGAGATCACACTATGTCATCAGCAACGGTGGAGATCAACCCAACGTCGTACCTTCTTACGCCAGTGTCTGGTATTTCATCCGCGAGATGACCGCGAATAATATCCGTGAAAACTTTTCTACCCTGCAACAGATTGCAGAAGGTGCTTCTATGATGACGGATACCGGCATGTCACGCAGGATTGTAGGCGCAGCCTATCCGCGTCATTTCAATAAACCTATTGCCCTTGCCATGGATCAGAATATCCAGCAAGTGGGATTACCGACGTGGTCTGAAGATGATCAGCGCTTTGCCAAAGCGCTACAGTCNCTGATGGGTAATGACGAACCTCAGGGATTNNCAACTGANCTGNCCGGCATCGGCGAACCACTGGATAACCCGGTCTCCGGTGGCTCAGATGATATCGGCGATGTTTCTTGGAATGTGCCAACTGTCACCTTGCGCTANCCATCCAANGTGCGCGGCCTGCAGGGTCACCACTGGTCAAGTGCCATGGCGATGGCCACACCGATTGCCCATAAAGGTGCGGTTGCGGGCGCCAAAGTTATTGCCACAACNATGCTCGACCTGATTCAGAGCAACACCTTGGTTGATGAAGCGCAATCTTATTTTGAAGATGTGCAGACTGCCGAAGAAATCTACATCCCCTTCATTGGGCCTGATGATCCGCCGGCTATCGAAAAAAACACTGACATCATGGACGAGTTTCGCCCGCGGTTGGAAGAGCTGTACTACGACCCCACCAATTACGACACCTACCTGGACCAGCTAAGTATANACTATCCCCAACTGGAACCCGANACTATCCAGCGCATTCGCTAGACTCTGGCAGGCGGCCTCAATGTCGGGGCTGCGGGCATTAAAACCATGTCACTATTCAAAGTTTTATTACTCGGACTGCTGATCCCGGCGAGCCTCACCAANTTTGCGTTGGCTCAGAATACAGATGTTGGCATAACCTGTCTGGCACTAACGCCAGACTTGCAAGCAGAACCAAGAAAATTAAATGTANTTGGTTCTACCCTAGCGCCGGAAGAAATAGATCGTGCCGTGCTTAACNGTCTGATGCAGGAAATCGCTCACCAGCCTGACCGCACTGCCTCTGTGCTTGGCTTCAGCCGCGAAACGCTGCAGGATGTGTTCATTTCCATCTCCAACGCTAGGAATTTCATCAATGACAATGAAATGGCCAATCTGCGTGCGATGTGCGGTGCTTGGGAGCGCTCCTCATTGGAAGGCGATGCTCGCATAGAAGAAGCACTGGAGGTATATAAAAAGCGGCGCCAGCTTACCCTGAGTTTTATTCAGAAATTTTACCGCTTAGTAGTCGCTGACATCGAAAGCATTCTCATCGAACCAGAGCAGCTAAGTTTTAGGCGCCATATGGACGACCGCCGTCGCCGCATGGCGAGCGCTGGCAACGTATACTCCCGCGCTATTTTTCAAAATGTGAGATATGGCGCTGAGTTAATTAATCTTCATTATCGAGACAATCGACCCCCTACAGGAGCACAGTAATGTCCTACCAATGTTTTGATTTGAGTGTGGAAAACCAGATTGCACACATCACAATGAATCGCCCTGAGAAGCGAAATAGCATGATTCCCGCTTACTGGGACGAGCTTCCCAGAGTAGTTAAGGAAATCGAAACTCAACATCAAGCCAGGGTAATTGTAATTTCTTCTACCGGACCACACTTCACATCAGGTATGGATACCACGGCATTCGGCAGCAGTGAAAAAGAACCCTCGACGCAGGATCCGAAAAAGAATGCCAGGCTCAAGGGCGCCAGACTCTATGACACGGTGCAGTATCTACAGCAAACCTTTACCTGCCTCGAACAGTGTCGCGTACCGGTTTTAGCCGCTGTACAGGGTGGCGCCATCGGAGCCGGCGTCGACCTGATTACCGCCTGCGACATGCGCTATATGACCGAAGATGCCTTTCTGAGCATTTACGAGATCAATATTGGTATGACAGCTGATGTTGGCACATTTCCCCGCATCACGAACTTATTGCCAGAGGGCATCGTCAAGGAATTGGCTTATACCGGTCGACGCATGTCTGCTGCTGAAGCGAAGTCGCATGGAATCATAAATGGCGTCTACAAGACCCAGCAGGACATGCTAGAGACTGTGATGGACATAGCCCGACGGATCACTAAGAAGGCCCCTCTTGCTGTGTACGGCAGTAAGCGCATTATCAATTACGCGCGAGACCACAGCACCGCTGACACCCTAGATTACATCGGTATCTGGAATGCCAGCATGTTGCAGCATGAAGAAATTGAGGAATCGATGCTGGCTAATGCGGAAAAGCGGGATGGTGATTTTGTCGATCTGCCCAAATCTAAGGTCAAAATGGCGAAGGTGATTAGTGACTAACCCTCGCTCTAGATGCGTAACACTTGATCAATCAGTATCTGCATCAAGGCTGCTGCGGCGCAGACCATGACACGANGAAGACATAGAGGAGAAATTCGGTGGACATAGAAACGCCTATGGGCTACTTGCGCATTTTTTATGGGATTCTCGACGCTGTATAAGACTTTTTAGAAGATACAGACCCTCTCCNTCAGGCGCTTTAAATGCACTAATAATATTGCTCTAAATCTGTGTCAGAAGATCTATTTTTGCCTGCCGAACTCGGCGATGTGAAGACCAGATTGGGGATACACCATCACGAGAATTGCAGGAATCACGACTATGAAGGCGTTTGCATAATTCTCCAGAACAAAAGTCTGATTTACCGATTGAAGAAAAGCCAGCGCGATGTCACCGACTATCATTAGCAATGCGTTTAACGCCGTTTTGCCAAAATCATTCAACGCACTACTGATTATAACCAGAGAAACACTAGCGCTTCATGAACCGAAGATTGCCCAACCACGATACTGAATCAAACGTCGAAACTGGAATCATCAAGAGACAGAATCATAGAATATCAGTCTATATTGAAACCAAAAGCATAATAAAGATATATGGCCAGAGCCAAAGGCCACCCCATACCCCAGCGGCAGACCATCCCACCCAGCTCAAAACCTGCTGGCAGGATTGTTTTAAGATTTCTGTGCATCACGCTGCTTGACCTGGTAGTTGCAACGAAACAAATAGCCAGATAGGTAGGCATGAACGAGATCAATAGAACGAGACCGGTTATCTCTAAATGGTCTTTGTACCAGGGGGCGATATAAGCAGGATAGAGAGCACCCGTGAGGGAATGAAATACCAAAGAGGGAATAGCAATCACTGCGCCAGCAATCAGCACAGGGCTCGACACGCGGTCAAGGTAGCTCCCCACAGCTTTTGTGGGCAAAGGTATATACATCATCACCAGACCCAAGTTTTTGCAACTAGCCTAAGCCAACAAATATTGGAAACAAAAAATACAATAGACATCAGGAGTCTTACATAAACGCTGCAAATTTAGCCAATAAAGCTACTCGACTGCTAGACTTTTAAACAGACTGCCTCTACCCTAAACAGAAAATAAAAAATCAAGAACACCCCGTATGTCCAAAATACCTAACCTGATACTGCTCTCCCTATTACTGACTGTCTCGTCGCAATTTATTCAGGACGCCCAGGCACAGACGTCTGATGTCCGAATCACCCGACTCCTTGACCACCCTCTGATAGGCCCCGATATCCACCCCAGCATTGGCGAAAATATCCAAGGCCCCTCGCTGATCAAGGTGCCCGACTGGGTGCCCAACAAGATGGGTGAGTACTACCTCTACTTTGCCGACCATAAAGGTCTATACATTNGACTGGCCTATGCTGACTCTATTACTGGCCCCTGGCAGGTGTACGAGCGTGGCAGCCTGCAGATTGAAGAATCATTCTTCNCACCAACCAGACCTGCGATTTCCGAGGAGCGCTTGCAGGAGTTGGTGGCAGCAAGACGCGCCCGCGGAGTCCAGGTGTCACACGATCTGGCCAAGGAGCTTACCGAACCCCACATCGCATCGCCCGACGTCCATGTTGACGAAGAGAACCAGCNAATAATCATGTATTACCACGGCCTCGAAGGTCCCGGTTTTCAGCACTCTCGCGTCGCCACATCCAGCGATGGCATAAACTTCACCGCCCGCGAAGAAAACATTGGTCGAACCTATATGCGTATTTTTCCGTGGCAAGGAATTACCTACGCCATCAGTATGCCCGGACAGTTTTATCGCTCCCGCGATGGTTTCACTGAATTTGAAGAGGGACCGCTGTTGTTTGTGCCCAATATGCGGCACGCCGCTGTCATGGTTCGCGACGATACGCTCTATGTGTTCTGGACCCGCGTGGGTGACGCACCGGAAACCCTGCTGCTCAGCACGATTAATATCAACAGCGACTGGAGCACCTGGAAAGAATCGGAACCTGTCGAAGTGTTGCGGCCAGAGAAGGAGTGGGAGGGCGAAGACGCCCCGATTGAACCAAGCGTGCGCAGCACAGCGTATGGCCATGTTAATCAACTTCGGGACCCGGCGCTGTATGAAGAAAATGGCATCATTTATCTACTCTATGCTGTTGCTGGCGAGAGCGGCATCGCCCTTGCCCGAGTCGACTTCGAATAAGGACACCGCCTCATGTTGAAACCCTTGATTGGAATAACTGTTATTTTGCTGATCAGTGCCGGCATCGCACTTGCCGGCAGCCAGGGCAGTATTAGCGTCGGCTCCTACCCCCTGTTTGCGCTTTGCGCTGCAGTTGGCTTTCTACTGCATTGGGCAATCTTCATTCCGTCTTTCTTGTTTCAAACCGAACACTATTTCGATCTGACCGGCGGGACTTCCTACCTGTGTACAGTAGGGCTGGCGTTTGTCGCGTATCCAGACATGGATGCAAGGGGCACATTACTTTGCTTCATGGTTGCGATCTGGTCCGCGCGCCTGGGTACATTCTTATTCCTCAGGGTCAAGCGCGCCGGTCAGGACCGGCGTTTCAACGAAATCAAGAAGAAATTTTTTCGCTTTGCCTTTACCTGGACCCTGGGTGGTGGCTGGGTGTTTATCACCATGGCCGCAGCCTTAGCGGCCATTACCAGCGACCAGCAGCAACCCCTGGGTATACTGGCCTATCTGGGNACCCTGGTCTGGCTCGCGGGTTTTGGCATCGAAGTCGTGGCTGACCGGCAAAAAACTAATTTCCGAAGAAATCCGGTAAACGCAGAGCAATTTATTACCACCGGCCTCTGGTCAAAGTCCCGACATCCAAACTATTTTGGTGAAATCGTGCTGTGGTTAGGCGTTGCCCTCATCGCCCTGCCTGCCCTTAGTGGCTGGCAGTTAGTGACATTGATCTCACCGCTTTTTGTCACCCTTCTGCTGATCAAAGTGAGTGGCGTTCGAATGTTGGAAGAAGGTGCGCAGAAGAGATGGGGAACAGATCCCGCCTATCAGCAATATGTCGCATCAACCCCTGTCCTAGTGCCTAAATTACTCTAAGAGCTTCCGCAAATTTACCTAGCTCAGACTGTACCAAGGTCGACCAAAAACAAAAGGGAGTGAGCCGGAATCCGGATTGCAAAACCACTGTGCCCCAGCAATTCAAATAATTGACAACCGCAGAGCGCGAGCATCAGCTTCCAGGAAAATCATACGCTGGTGACAGCTAGAGCTATTAGCTTTTTCAAGCTTTTATTCGCACCGAGTAATGGCGCGTTCAATTCACAAAACCCCATCTTGGTGCCTAAATGGCAAGGCGTCTGGTCTGTGAGGAAGGCTATTAGGTGCAGTGCCTATCCGCCCTGCTGAGGGAAAACCGACGCCGTGACAGACATATGGGCAAACTTTTGCAGTATCGTCTTACGTAAATCAGCCCGCCTAAAAGCGCCTTTACGACCCTGTTCAGATTAATATAGATTAAGTTATGTTATTGATATTAATTGTTTTATTAAAGCTATTAGCCAATTTCGATCGTCTCCTCCAGCCCTGATACCCTCTTGTAATTGATGCGTTTCAAAGTGTTTCAATGTAGTGCAAAAAGCTTTACGATATCGGTAATAATAAGGCCCCCCTTGCGCGTAGAGCAGGCTTATTGACTGGGGTGATGATTGTCCAAGCGAGAACGCTGATTTGGAACAATTATTGCTCCCGGTTTAGGGGAAACCCACAAATTTTAAATCCAGGAGTAGAAACGAATGAATTTTCGTAAACACCCTAAGTCTTTGCTCGCGGTTGCGATTCTAGCAGCCACTGGCTCGCATCAAGCGGCCTTTGCGCAAGACGGTGCAGAAGTTGAAGAAATCATCGTAACAGGCGCTAGGGGACGTCCCAGAACAGCCACTGACTCACCTGTTCCAGTTGATGTCTTCAGCGCTGCTGACATTGAATCAATTTCACATACCGATACCAACAATATCCTGCAAACGCTGGTGCCATCCTTCAACGTAGCACGTCAGCCAATTTCAGACGGTGCCACCATGATCCGTCCTGCGCAACTGCGTGGTTTACCGACAGATAAGACGCTGGTGTTGGTAAACGGCAAGCGCCGACATCGGGCGGCTCTAGTTTCGATCGGAGGCTCGGGAACTCAAGGTCCAGACCTAGCGACTATACCCGCCGCAGCGATTAAGAACGTTGAGGTTTTAAGAGACGGAGCTTCGGCCCAGTATGGCTCAGATGCAATTGCTGGGGTTATAAACTTCTTGTTGAATGACAACAGCGAAGGCGGCAGCCTTACAATCGACAGCGGTGAATTCTTCGAAGGCGACGGAGCTATGACTACCGTCCAAGGCAATATTGGTCTGCCTCTTGGTGATAGCGGCTTCGTGAGCATCTCTGGTGAATGGGTAGAAGCTGATAGAACCAACCGCGGTGAGCAATACTGCCAATCATGGTGGTGTGTAGATCCCAACCTGCCTGGATTCACCCAGCAAAGCGCAGCCAAGCAAGCCAAGGCTAATGACCCGGCTTACCAGGCTGGATCCAAGAGTGCAAACGCCGCAGGAATCAGCGAAGTTGTTCAGCCGTGGGGGCAGCCCCAATCTGACGCTGTACGAGTCTTCGTTAATGCTGGCTACCAGCTGGATGCGGATACCGAGTTCTACGGCTTCGCGAACTACTCAGACTCAAGCACCGATGGTAACTTTTTCTATCGATACCCGGGTAACGGAGTAATTGAAGAGCTTCGAGAGCCAGATGGATCTATTTACACCCCGCAGGAGCTCTTTCCTGGCGGCTTCACTCCCCAGTTTGATGGTGATGTGAGCGATTTCTCTATAGTTGGCGGCATGCGTGGTGAGTTGGACAACGGTCTAACTTATGACTTCAGCGGCCGTACTGGTGAGAGCGAAATTAGATACACACTGTTTAACACCATTAATCCTTCACTAGGTAACTCGCTGGGTAATGCCAATACACCTACCAGCTTCCGTCCAAGTGACCTGATTAACATGGAGACTCAGTTCCAGGCTGACTTCACATACGAGTTCGACGCTGGTATTGCCGGTCCGGCTGTATTTGCCTTCGGCGCGAGCTATATGGACGAAGAGTATGAGCTGAAAGCTGGCGACCCAGCCTCCTACGTTGCTGGCCCTTACGCAGTACAAGATCCCTGGGATCTCTGTAATGCCGATGGAACGACGGCTCCAAACGGTATTAATGCAATTGCGGGCGGATCGACTCTTGATTGCTCAAACTCAAGCGATCCGGTATACAAAGTAGTTGGAGTAGGGTCTAACGGTTTCCCCGGAAACTCTCCACAATTCACCAATGTCTTCCAGCGTAATTCATTCGCGCTATACGGAGAATTGAGCGGAGACGTGACTGACGCCCTATTTATGCAAGGCGCCGTGCGTTACGAAAACTATGACGACTTCGATTCAGAAGTGCTGTTCCAATTGGCTGGCCGTCTGGTGCTGACAGACAACTGGAATGCTAGAGCCTCAATCGGTACTGGTTTCAGAGCCCCAACACCAGGGCAGCAAGGTACCGTAAACGTGTCAACCCGCTTGCCAGATGGTATCCCTATCGCGACCGGTCTGTTCCCTGCTGGTGGCCCCGTGGCACAAGCACTCGGCGCGACCCCTCTGAAGCCAGAAAAATCAAATAACTTCACTATTGGTTTGACTGGTAACATCGGTGAAATGGATCTGACCCTTGACTACTACCGAATCGACATCGATGATCGTACTAACGCGATTTCGACTCGCTCGGTATCTACAGATCCTACTTCAGGTAGCGCCTACGCCAACTTTTTGGCACTTGATGGTGCCGGCGTAGCTGGGGCGAACACCATTGGTGGTGTGTTCTACTTCACTAATGCGTTTGATAGTCGTACTGAAGGACTCGACGTGGTTGCTAGCTATCCATTAGCAGAAAACACTACGATTTCCGCAGCCTTGAACTACACTGAAAATTCTTTTGAGTCAGATCCCAGCACTTACCTAAATGCCGAGAATCGTTATGACTTCGTGAATTTTGATCCTCAGTGGCGTGGCATATTCACCGGCATGCACACCATCGGCGATCTGCAGTTGATCGCTCGTCTGCAGTGGTACGGAGAGTCTACAAACTCAAACTCTGGCGGCTCAGGTCCAGGCGGTCTTCGCTTCCAAACGCTGCCTGACTTCTACCAGTTCGACCTTGAAGGTCAGTGGCAGATAAATGACATGTTTGAGCTATCAGCGGGTGCACGTAACCTGTTCGACGAGTATCCTGATCGCGACACCATCAGTGATTACTGCTGTGGTCGAGTCTACTCCTCAGGCACCGTTGTTCCGTGGCAGGGTGGTTACTACTACGCCCGTCTGCGTGCAGACTTCTAAGATCAGTAGATCTTAGGGCGAAACAAAGAGGGGTGGCATTTGCTACCCCTTTTTTTGTGACTGACCTTATTGCCTTGATTGAAACACTTGTTCCGGGTGAAGGTCTGACACCCCGGCAATCTTGATGACCGCTTCCAATGAAGGCTAGTATTTACCCAGCTCTAATGCATTCATAGTCTGGCGGATAACACCCAAATTCTTCGCCAACTCAAACTTGGTCATGTCACCATAGGTGGTGCGCAACTCTCAGATATACTTTGTGATTGGTACCTCTAGCATCGGTTAACTCTCAGTCTCTGCGCTACCGCACAATATGGACAATAACTGTTAGCATTTCGGCCGCCACAATAGCAAGCAGTTTGGTGAGGGCCACGAGGCTTGCGCCTGAAACAGCAATAATTAATTCTGCCTTCGTCTGTATATTCGTCTCCTGCAGAAATTGACATAATTTTGATGCCAAATATTCTTTACAGTAGCTTATAGACAATCCCATTCGCACCGCCATAGCGCCCAAAGTCCACAGGAACCGAGCCGGCCGCCGCTAGCACGCTTTCATGTATGCCCAGTTTCATGATAGAAATCGGATTGGATTAAACTGGATCGAGACCTATGAGCTGGCAGAAAGAAGTCGACGAGCTGCGCAATCGCGAAGCCCTTGCAAAGAGAATGGGTGGTGAAGAACGGATTCAGCGCCAGCATGATAACGGTCGCCTCACCGTACGTGAGCGTATTGACTTGCTGGTAGATACAGACAGCTTCCACGAAATTGGTGCGCTCGCGGGCAAGGCCAAGTACAGCGATAGCGGTGAACTGAAGGATTTCACCCCCTCCAACTTTGTGCTGGGCACGGCCGACTTGAACGGTAGTCGTGTCGTCGTTGGAGGCGATGATTTCACCGTGCGCGGTGGCGCCGCCGACGCCAAAGTTGGCGACAAATCGGGTTACGGCGAAAAGTATGCACTGGAGATGCGTCTCCCCCTGGTGCGTCTGGTAGATGGCAGTGGTGGTGGCGGCAGTGTCAAAACCTTGGAAATGGTCGGCTATTCCTATGTGCCGGCATTGGCGGGCTTTGACACTACCATGGAATTGATGGGGCAAGTGCCGGTGGTATGTGCCTGTATGGGTTCAGTCGCTGGTCTCGGTGCAGTTCGCGTCACAATTTCTCATTTCTCCTTGATGATAAAAGACACCAGCCAACTGTTTGTCGCTGGCCCGCCGGTGGTTGAGCGCGGCTTTGGCAAACCGGTTGAGAAAAATGAGTTGGGTGGATCACAGATCCACGCCCATCAAAGTGGTGCCGTCGACAATGAGGTCGATAGTGAGGAAGAGGCGTTTGCTGCCATCAAGCAATTCCTTTCATTTCTGCCACAGAATGTGTGGCAACTGCCCCCCGTGATTGACTGCAGCGATCCGGCAGACCGGCGAGATGAACCCTTACTCGATGTGATCCCGCGCAATCGCCGCGAAATGTATGAGATTCGTGACATTATCAGCAGTGTAGCGGACGTAGGAAGCTTTTTTGAAATCAGTCCAGGCTACGGCCGATCACTCTGCGTTGGACTCGCCAGGCTCGATGGCCACCCTGTAGGGATCATGGCAAATGACACCCAGCATCATGGCGGCGCGGTAAACGCTTCTGCTTCAGAGAAAATGATGCGTTTTGTAGACCTCTGCGACACCTTCCACCTGCCGGTTATCAACCTGGTAGACAACCCGGGCTTCCTGATTGGCACCGAGGCTGAGCAGGAAGGCACGGTGCGCCTGGGCAGTCGCGCATTGATGGCGGTTTATCAATCCAGTATTCCCTGGGTTTCAGTGATCGTGCGACGCTGCTATGGCGTGGCGGGCGCGGGCCATGGCAAGACTGACGGCCTGAATCTACGCTACGCCTGGCCTTCGGCTGATTGGGGTTCACTGCCTATTGAAGGAGGCGTGCAGGCAGCCTATCGCCGGGATATCGAGGCCGCAGAAGACCCGGACGCAAGGCGCCGCGAGCTCGAGGGGATGCTGGAACAGTATCGTTCGCCGCTGCGCACTGCTGAAGCCTTTGGCATCGAAGAAGTTATCGATCCAAGGGATACCCGCCCCTTACTCTGTGACTGGGTAAAGCTCGCCTATGAAATCCTGCCGAGTCAGCTGGGCCCCAAGGCACGCACGCCCAGACCCTAAGATTGGCTTGACTCGCAAACCGTCCGCTTCAGGGCGCAGCGAGTGTGCCTATTCTGTCCATAAATCGCTTGCGCGGGTGCTGGGCATTGCTGACCTCAGCATCGAGGACCTGCACCCCATCAAGAGCCGAATCATAGACTGGCCAGTCTGGGAGACCTGCACCATTTGGATTACCAGTGCTGGCGAAGTTGAACCAGTAGTCGGCAACGGTTTCCGACAGCATGTGATCGGCTTCTTTCCAGCCGATGCCCACCACATCCAGATTATCAAACACGTAGGCCAGCTCTCCCGAATGATAGGCACCCAGAGTGCGGGCCCCGCCATTGCCGTTTAGTTCAGTTAGCTCAGGAACGTAAAGGCGAAACACCGGCACTGCTCTGGAGAAATAGTAAACGTAGGTGTCATCGCCGTGGCTGGATACCAGGCGGGCCCAATCCCTAGCAGTGCGCATGAAGCCATTATCGCCAGCAATGGTTTTTCGGGCCGCCACCGGTGACTGCGCAATAAGCTCGGCGTAGTCCGCCCTCAGACCAGTGCCAGCGTCGCCAAAAGCGCGAGTCAGATAGTTATCCAGGTCCGTTTCCGAAATTTCAGCAGCCCCCGCCTGCAGGCCAAAATATTCGTCTGAGAGCGCACCGCTCATCATTGGCACCCGGTTATAGTTACCCGAGGCAAACAACTGCGCAGGCGGTTGCGGCAACACCCAGCCATCGACGATAGGCCCGTTAGGGTTTCCCTCGGTCCGTGTCGTACCAATGATTTGCTGCGGCGAGAGTTCCCGCATATCGGCAAGCGCAGTGCTGCCGGAACCCGTGATACCCATGGCTTCGACAAATCTTGTACCTCTGGCATGGGCCGAATCTGCCCCGCCCTCGAGGCCCCGCTGTAGACGCACACATCCCCCGGATGGTGATTGTCCTATGACCCGGTGAATAAGGCCCTCACTCAGCGGCGAGGCCATCAACAGGCACACGTCCTCACCACCGGCTGACTGCCCAAAAATAGTAACTCTTTCCGGGTCACCGCCGAATTCTGCGATATTGTCCTGGACCCAGCGCAGCGCAGCGATTTGGTCCAACAGACCGTAATTACCAGAAGCGCCTTGCTCAGATTCATTGGTCAATGCCGGATGGGCCAGGAAGCCGAGGGGGCCAAGTCGGTAGTTTGCTGTTACCACCACCGCACCGCGAGCAGCGAGGTTCGAACCATCAAAGATTTGCGCGTCACCGTGGCCAGCGGTGTTGCTACCACCGTGAAACCAAACCATCACTGGTAAGCGCTCACTGGCAGCCGAAGCGCCACTGAAAACGTTCAGGTACAGGCAATCCTCGGAACGCCCAAGATTACCGCGAGCATAAACACTGTCGTCGCCATTGCGGGCCTGCCAGCACGCGGGTCCCGCGCGTTTAGCGACTCGCGTGCCAGAAAACTTGATTGCCTGCGCTGGCGGCTTCCAGCGCAATTCCCGCAGCGGAGGCGCGGCGAAGGCAAGTCCCTTAAAGACGCTGACACCAGCTGCAAACTCGGACGCCACGCTGCGATAGTTACCCCCGCTGGTGGAGACATCATCTATGTCCGCCACTGCAAATGCAGAGAGCATGCCTGTGAGAATGACTAGTGAAGCCTGTTTACTCATAAATCTTTTCATCAACGATCCTCAATGATCCACAACTTTTCAATCTGTCTATCCAGATCATTGTCTATCTAACTCTCCAACTATCTCACTATTTACCAGCCTTTCAGGCTAACAGCCCACCAGGATTTTCCTATGCGTGTTCTTGGCGAGCGGAGATCTATTGGTCGGCTACTTCCAGTTTCTCAAAACGCAGGAGCGCGCCATACTCTTCGTCTGCCAGCGCATAAAGATGGCCATCCGGCCCTTGCTTGACAGCAGTAATGCGAGCACCTAACTCCCGCAGCAGACCCTCGCGACGTATTTCATGGCCGCGGCTATTGAAAACAATACGTTCAACGTGCCCAGTGCCGGGTATCCTGCCTTCGATCATGGCCCCCACGAACAGGTTGCCCTGCCACTCAGGTATCTTGTCGCCACGGTAAAAAACCATTCCCGCTGGCGCGATAGAAGGCCACCAGATAATCTCTGGCTGCTCGAACTCAGACTGCCTCTCATTCTCACTCACCCAGTCTCCGCGATACTGCCGACTATAGGACACATATGGCCAGCCGTAATTCGCGCCAGGTCTAATTATATTAACTTCATCGCCGCCCTGGGGCCCGTTCTCAGCGGCCCAGAGCTCTCCCGTATCAGGATGGTAGTCCATGCCAATCTGATTACGGTGCCCTACCGAATAGACTTCCGGCAGGTGCTCACCGGAGGCAACAAAGGGATTGTCGGCAACCGCTGAGCCATCTTCATTGAGACGCAGCAGCTTGCCATAGTGGACGGCTGGGTCCTGGGCATAATCACCTAACCCCATATACATGTAGGCGCCACCAATAGACATAAGCAGGTGTTTTTCAGGAGTAAAAAGGAGTTTGGCCGCCGCAATGCCCCGATCCAGTCCTGCAGCCACAAAAATTTCTTCAACATCGACCAGGCGATCTTCCAGGATTCGCGCCCGCGCCAGCGCCACGGTTTGCTCAGGCTCACCGTCTACTTCAATCGCCTTGGTATAGGTCATATAAACCAGGGCATCGTCATCGGGATGCAGGGCGATGGACATCAAGCCGGCTCGGAATACTTCCCCATAGACCAGCGGCACCCCCGTGAGCGCCTGGGGCAGGAGCTGACCGTCCCGGATCACCCTGATCTGACCGGTATAGCGCTCGGTAACCAGGACATCGCCGTTATCACGGAAGGCGAGATCAAACGGATTGGCCAGGCCCGGGGCAATAGGTACCACCCGGATCGCGCCAGCATCCGCGGTCATGATGGTACGCGGTGCATCGAACTCATCCACGAAGTCTCGCTCTAATTGCGCAAAGGCAGTGGACGCAAGGCAGACCACCAGGGCCAGAATCGACATTTGAACTTGTTTGAATAGCATCATCGAATTAATGTCCATGTTCAGGGGCGCTGGCGGCTACCGCATCATAGTGCGCGCGCAGCAGGTCACGACCAAAATCACCAGCAAAGTCTCGCCACACCAGGTGTGCGTGGTTGGCGCCGTTTTGAGTATTGTCATACTCGATCAAGAATCCCGGCCCCTGGACACGATAGTAGTGGGGCTCACCACGATCGCTAGAGCCGATCCAGGTGAATCGCACGGCGTCCATGCCCTGCTCTTGAATCAAAGCCATGCGCTTTTGATAAACTGGCTGCGCCTGCACCGAAGCCACTTCATCAATTAAGTTGATAAGGATTTGCTGCTGCCGGCTATCGAGTTGCGAATAGGGAATGCCAGAATCGGAGAACGGAGATACCTGTTTCTGCGAACCGGTAATGA
This sequence comes from Gammaproteobacteria bacterium, assembly GCA_002684935.1. Lineage (GTDB taxonomy): Bacteria > Pseudomonadota > Gammaproteobacteria > Pseudomonadales > Pseudohongiellaceae > UBA9145. The sequence continues at coordinate 4,765 of NYWC01000053.1, read as the reverse complement.
TATCTCGTGGCACGTCTTGCTCGATGACCGCCTGATCTCGCTGGGAGACACTCATGGAGCGCAGCAAGTCGCGTCCCAGCTCTTCTTCCGCGGCGAGCACTCTAGTTCCAAAACGTGTGCCGCTGCGAACATCGGCAGGGTTACTACCAAAAAACTGCGGCGTACTGGCTATCCCCAGTCCTCGTGCAAAGGTCCAATTAAAGGCAAGGTGATGTCCCTCATAGCGCAGGCCCCAGTTTGTCTCCATACTGGGCTCACCAAAAACAGTAATATGGTATAGCTCAGGATCACGCTCGAAGCGGCCGTTTACCTCTATCTCAGCCAGAACTATTTCCAGGTTACGAATCGCCTCGGCCTTTGCATACCCCGAGGCGCTGAAAAAAGTGCGAAGCAGGCGTTCTGCGGCAGTGCGCTGCTCTTCGGACATGCTGCGCAACACCACACCATTTCTCTCTCTCGGGATAAAATGCCAGTTTAGGCGTTCCTCATGGTCGAAATCGTATACCCCGTTGCTATTCTGTAACGGAGTCAAGGATTCCAGAAACTCATTGGTCACAGCAATCATGCGCTCTGTGAGGGCGATCTGGGCATCCTGCGCCACCACTGAAGTCGAATACAGTAGCGATATAAGACAGATTATCCTGGGCAGGCTAATGGACATGTTCTCCCCCTTGTCGTCTGAGGATTTCTGCTACTCAGCATAAACCCGTGCCGCAACCAGGTCCAGCACCGCCATAACTCGAATCCGCGTTCAAACCAACCGTTTCCCGCATTGTCAGCGGCCAAAAATTCTGCGATAAATGCCCACACCTGAATAACAGTCCGGAAATCAGCATGAAAGCAATTAGAGTCAACCAGCACGGCGGACCCGAAGCACTGTCTTTTGAGGACGTCGATAAACCCTCACCCGGTGGGCAGGAAGTGCTGGTGAAAGTGGAATCCGCCGGTATCAATTTCATCGACACATACCAACGCAGCGGCCTCTACCAGATTCCTCTGCCAGCCACTCTGGGCCTAGAAGCTGCAGGTACTGTGGTTGAAACCGGTGCAGCCGTCCCCGGCCTGAAGAACGGGGACCGCGTCGCCTATACCAATGTAGCTGGTGCCTATGCAGAATATGCTGCTGTGCCTGCCGACAAGCTAGTCACTATTCCTGATGGCGTGAGCTTCGACCAGGGCGCGGCCGCCATGCTGCAGGGCTGTACCGCCCATTATCTCTGTATGTCCACCTATAAGGTTCAGGCCGGTGATCGCTGCCTGATTCACGCCGCTGCCGGAGGCGTTGGCCTACTGCTGATCCAGATGGTCAAGATGCTGGGTGGCACCGTGATCGGCACCGTCTCCACCGAGGCCAAGGCCGAACTCGCGCGCCAGGCCGGCGCCGATGAGGTGATCCTTTACAGCGAACAGGATTTTCAGGCGGAAGTTGAGCGTATAACCGATGGCCAGGGCGTTAACGTGGCCTTTGATTCGGTAGGGAAAGCCACTTTCGAGAAGAGTATCGATTGCCTGTCGCGCTTCGGCACTATGGTGCTGTACGGCAACGCTAGTGGGCCAGTGACCGAATTTAATCCTGCCACCCTGGGCCCAAAGGGCTCCTTGTTTCTGACTCGCCCTACCCTGTTCGATTACCTGGCGACTCGGGGAGACCTGGAGTGGCGCAGCAGCGATGTGTTCAACTGGATCGTTGAAGGTAAACTGGGTTTGCGACTTGAGCACTTCTACCCGCTGGCCGAGGCCCAGTCTGCCCATGAGGCGCTGGAAGGTCGCATGACCACCGGCAAAGTGATTTTAAAACCCTGAATAACTCACCCAAACGAGAAATCATTATGAATAAGTTGTATGCAAATATATTACTCAGCGCCCTGCTTGGTCTGGGTGTCATAACCCAAAGCCTTGCCCAGGACATCGATTTCGGGCGCGGTGACGTCCTGGTTAAAGTGCCGGAGTCCTACAGCGCATCTGAGGCCCATCCCCTGATCATCCTGCTACATGGCTACACATCCAGTGGCCGTAACCAGGACAGCTACTTTCAAGTCAGCGACCTAGCGGACGACTATGGTTTTCTGTTTGCCGCACCAGACGGCGTTCGAGAGCCGAGTGGCAATGAAAGCCGCTTCTGGAATGCTTCTGATGCCTGCTGTAATTTTTTCGGCGTAGAAGTCGATGACAGCGAATATGTTCGCTCCATCATCGATGAGATGAAGCAACGCTATAACGTGGACGAGAATCGGGTATTCCTGATTGGGCACTCCAACGGCGGCTTCATGTCCTTCCGCATGGCCTATGAGCACTCCGATGCGGTAGCTGCCATCGCCAGTCTTGCCGGAGCCAATCATATGGATCAGCGTGAAGCGCCTGAAAATCCTGTTCACATTCTACAGATCCATGGCACCAACGATGAAACCATCGGCTATCAGGGCGGCGACATCATGGATAATCGCTATCCGAGCGCACTGCAGTCCGTGCGACGCTGGGCCACCTACAATGGCTGCAGCCAGGATGGTATGGGTCGGGAATTACGAGATCTGGAAGCGAGCCTGCCCGGCCATGAATCCGGCGTGCTGAAATTTGAGGTTGGCTGTAAACCAGGCGGCTCCGCAGAACTCTGGACCATCGCCTCCGGCACTCACGTGCCCGTATTATCTGACACATTTGCGGCACAGGTCGTGGAGTGGTTGCTGGCGCACCCGAAAGACAATTAAGCCAGCTCTAAATCGCCAGGTAGCGCTGCGCTGTCGTAGCGCCTTCGGGCCATATTTTCGACTACTTCCCGCCCCTGCAAGTAATCGATGACCGAGTGATTACGCAGGGGTCTTCTAAAGCGGATCATGTGAAAACTGATTACCACTCTATGGCTGTGTTTTTCCAGTCCAGGTATTGAATAGAAGGTTCGGGGTCAAGCCCGTCAATAATGGATAGTAATTGACTGGCTACATATGCGGCAGTGAATAGCTTGTCAGGAGACACTGAGCGCTGAAAAGGTTTAGACAGCGGGGTGTCGGTGGTACCAGGATGAAAAAGCAGGAACTGTACATTTCTGCGCTCTCGCTGATACTCGATAGCAGCAGATTTCATGAGCATATTCAGGGCAGCCTTTGACGCCCGATAGGCGTACCAGCCGCCCCTGCCGTTATCGCCGATACTCCCAATGCGGGCGCTGAACGCAGTCAAAATGCAGTGCTGCTGGCTGCGCAGCACCGGCTTTAGGTGCTTTACCCAGATGGTCGGTTGGAAGGCATTAATGTGCATGACTTCAGTCAGCAGCTCGGCAGCAACCTCCTCCAGGCGTTTCTCTGGCACGAGATGAGCATGGTGCAATATGCCATTGCAAATAAAGACGCGATCAAAGACCATCGCGGATTCCCGCAAGCGATTGCAGATGCCTTGAATTGACTCCTCGGAGTAGTCCGACTGTAACCACTCCAGACGTCCATCCGCCCTAGCCATGGCATCCGGTTGCACGGAGCGGCTAACGGCAACAATCGAATCACCTGCCGACAGGTATTGATCAATGATTGCGGCCGCAATTGCGCTGCCTGCTCCTATCACTAGGTGTTGCATTAACTTTTCAACTGCGTTTTGACCGGGAGGGAATCTGATAACAGGCATTTTCATCGCACTGCGAAGAGCCGGTTAGCAGATAGGAAATCTGACTTCGATAACGCGCGAACAGCAGGTAACCCAGATCTGCAAACCAGCGGATGAGCGGCAGGCGCAGCAACTTTAGCCAATGATGGCGCCCCACCAGTGCCCAGGCTTGCTGGGTGACATCCAGACCGTAAATTAATTCACCGCTGCCATACTGACCATGCAGGATGCGGTCTGCTGCCTTGGGATCAATGTGTGGATAGCGCTGCTGAAAACCCTGCGCGTTGATATCTTCCAGAATTAATCTTCCTGCAGCATCAAATTCACGGAGCTGCTTCATTTCTGCAGAGCACAGCGGGCAGCGGCCATCGTAAAAAATTGTAAGTGTTACTTCATTCACTGAATTAACTATTCCTCTAAAGCGCGGCGGAGATGACAACGGCGTGAGCGAGACAAACCACTAACGTGAGCGTGAGGCGGAAGCGCAAATATGACTCCCCCACACCGCCCAGCACCTTCGATGCGCAAAGCCATTCCACCGCGCAAAGTATCGCGTAGCCAATCAGAGCTATCAGCAAGCCAGGCACTATAAATGTCTCTCCTAGCAGCAGCATCATCCATGCGGTCAGGGCCAGCACATTGCTCAGCAGTAACAGACCAGCGCTCAAGTAGCCATCAGCCAACTCTCGCGCCTTGCCCCAGAGCGTGCCACCAAGAAAACTGAGAATAATCGCGCTATAGGTGAGAAAAATCAGAGCTGGCGAAGACTGGAAAAGAGTGTAATTACCGAGCATCGCCGAGGCTGCAGCCAAAAATGGAATCAGCCCCGCGTAGCCCAAGCAGTTTATGACGGCTGCGTTTTTCATGATATTAGCTAATACGCATAATCCTGTACTTTAGTTTCTTTAACGCTGGTCTGAAACTCAGGAAGTCCCGTAATCAAAGGGATGAAAACACCATCTAAAAAATCCTATACCAGCCTGCGCCTGGTCCTCGGTGATCAACTCAACCTCCAGCATAGCTGGTACGGAACCGTTCATAAAAAGGTGCTGTATGTCATTGCCGAATTGCGACAGGAAACCGGCTATGTCAAACATCACACGCAAAAACTCTGCGCTTTCTTTGCGGCTATGAAGGGATTCGCCAATGCGCTTTCGGTTCGGGGCCACGAGGT